>NZ_CDRRTB010000050.1:0-11677 GCF_977045075.1 Peptostreptococcus sp.
CCTATAATCTTTATATACACAATGGCCTTCCACCAACACCAATTGCCAGTCCAGGTATCAAGTCTATGATAGCAGCGTCAAGGCCTAGCAAGACAGACTACCTCTACTTTGTAACAAATGTAAATGGCGTAAATTCGTATAGTAAGACTTTTGAAGAGCATGATAAGAATGCTAAAAATTACCATAAAGAGAGGGATGCTAAAGAAAAGGCTGACCAGGAAAAATCGTCTGCTACTGATAAAACTGGAACTAGCTCAAGTACTGATGAAAAGACAAGCACTAGTTCTGACAAGAGCAAGACAAACTAGCTAGAGGATTCTATTGCAGGGAGGGTAAACTTCCCTGCTTTTTAAAGGAGTGAAATAAGGTGAGTAATATTGTAAACGATAAGGTTGAAAATTATATAAGGGAGACCTTGAAGCCTAGTCAGGGGCTATTGAGAGACCTAGAGCTATATGCAGAAGAAAACTCTGTTCCCATAATTCATAAGGAGGTTGCCGACCTATTAAGAGTTATTTTAAAGCTAAAGAGGCCGAAAAAAATCCTAGAACTAGGTTGTGCAATAGGATATTCTTCCTTATTTTTTGCCGATGTCCTAGATGGAGATGTTGAAATTGTAACTACAGAGAGAAATCCAATAATGTTGGATAGGGCCCAAGATAATATAAAGAAGGCCGGTATGGAGGATAGGATAAAGATTTTAGTTGGAGATGCAGAAGAAACTCTAAAGGACCTTGAAGGGACCTTTGATATGATATTTATAGATGCAGCTAAGGGCCATTACAAGATGTTTTTTGATATGCTTATAGGTAAACTAAACCACGGTGGAATAGTTATTTCTGACAATATACTTTACAAGGGTATGATAGCAAGTGATGACTATGTGGTCAGGAGAAAAAAGACTATAGTTAAGAGGATGAGGACATATTTAGATTACATATGCGATTTAGAGGGTATAAGTACATCGTTGATACCTATAGGTGATGGCCTAGCCATATCCTACAAGGACTAGTTGGATTTTTAATATGGTACAATATAAGTGGGTTTAAATATTATATAAGCAAGGAAAAGGAAGGAATAAATGGAAAGAGTAGAACTATTGGCTCCTGCGGGAGATTTAGAAAGATTAAAAATAGCCATAGAATATGGGGCAGATGCCGTATACCTTGGTGGTGAAAATTTTGGCATGAGAACAGCAGCCAAAAACTTCTCAAACGAAGAAATCAAAGAAGGGGTCGAGTTTGCCCATAAAAGAGGAAAAAAGGTATTTGTAACCGTAAATATAATTCCTCATAATGAGGATTTTAACGGATTGGCAGAATACTTAATAGAATTAGAAAAGGCAGGTGTTGATGCCCTAATAGCTTCAGATCCTGGTGTTATATCTGTAATAAAGGATACAATACCTAATATGGAAATCCACCTAAGCACCCAGGCCAACACAACTAATTACCACAGTGCCAATTTTTGGTATAAGCAGGGGGTTAAAAGGGTTGTTATAGCTAGGGAATTATCGTTCAAGGAAATTAAAGAACTTAGAGATAACATACCGGATGACATGGACGTAGAAGCCTTCATGCATGGGGCCATGTGTATATCATATTCTGGTAGGTGCCTGATAAGTAACTATATGACAGGTAGGGATGCTAACAGGGGGTCTTGTGCTCAATCATGTCGTTGGAAGTATAGCTTGGTTGAAGAAAAAAGACCTGGTGAGTATTATCCTGTTTACGAGGATGAAAGGGGAACCTTCTTCTTCAATTCTAAAGACCTTTGTATGATTGAATATGTGCCTGAATTGATAGAATCTGGTATTACAAGTCTAAAGATAGAGGGTAGGATGAAGACAGCCTACTATGTTGCAACAGTTGTAAGGGCATACAGGATGGCTATAGATGCCTACTATGAAAAAGGCTCTGACTGGAAGTTTGACCCAATATGGCTAGATGAGTTAAAGAAGGGTAGTCATAGACACTTTACTACAGGATTCTATAATGACAAGCCAGGCCATGAGGAACAAAATTATGCTTCTGCTTCATATGTTAGAAACTACGACTTTATAGGTATTGTAGTCGATGGACCAGACAAGGACGGCTATGTAACTGTAGAGCAGAGAAATAAGATGGTTGTAGGTGACCAGATAGAAATAATAGGACCGTATACTGCTACTCTTGAAACCGAAATATTAGGGATGTTTGACGAAGAAATGAACCCTATTACTGAGGCTCCACATCCAAGACAGCTTGTTAAGATGAAGCTTCCAGAAGGAGTAGGACTTAACTTTATGCTAAGAAAGGCTATAGAGGAAAAGTAAAAGGACAAATGCCAAAGGGGCTTATTATACTAAATTTATAAAAAATGCTATTTAAAAAGATATTTTCAAAAATTTGAAGGTATCTTTTTATTTTTGTCTATAAATAAATAGGATTAAAAAGATCCTTTAATTTCTACCTGTTGGGGGGATATAAGTGTATGATATTACAAAAATGTGAGAAAAAGTATATAGCCACATTAGCAACTCATAAGATTTGTGATTATAGTGGGCGTAATAAGGAATACAGGGGTTATTTAGCGACCGAATTTATATTTAGCCTTATTATTTTTTCTATAACCATATATATATTCTCATTTTTTATTGTGAATGTGACTTATATGGAGAAGAAGCTAGACGATAGGGACAAGCTTGATTATGTAATGGGAAAAGCCCTACTAGAGGAGAGGTCCTATCTGAAAAAATATAAGGGTGACTATGAGAATTTGGACCTGGTATCAACTCATCATATTGATGGGAACAGTATAGAAATCAAGAGAGTCTTTAAGGATAAGAGATTTGGCTGGGTGGAATCTGAGCTTATTGTATATGAAAATGGGACTAATAAGAAGATACTTTTACATACAATTATAGGTCTTGAATAGTTGACTGGGGGTCGTGCTTTTGATGAAGAAAAATAAATATAAGGGGTCTATGTCAGTAAATGTAATACTATTATTTATGTTCCTTGTATCACTGGTTGTATTGTTTATGCCCCTATACAGGGACCTAGGAGACTTTAAAAAGGACTACGACAGCTTGTATGGCCATGATTACGAGCTTGCTTCAATAGAGAGGGCCTTTATGGTAAATGCCTATTATACTCTAGAGGATACATATCTAAAAAGTAAAGATTCTAAGGACTTTTATGACCAAGTCTTGAAGAAGGATACAAGATTTTATAAGGATTTAATTGAACAAAAATACATTAAATCTCCACATACAAAATATGAACTGATTACAGGTGATGGGGGTTATTATGAAATTGTTAAAAAAGATAATTATGTTGAATTTTATGTAAATTATTACTATGAAAATAATAGCATTGATAGGTGGAAGAGGAAAAAATATAGGGTCTATTGTCCCTTTGAAAAATTAGGCTTGGATAAGAAGGATAGGCCAAGTCTCGAGATAGAAGAAATCAAAAACTTATTTGTAGAGCTGGCATAGAATATAAATATATATTAAAAAAGGGGAGACGAAGTCTGTTGGAAGTAATAAAGAAGCATAGGGGGACTAGCTTTGTAGAGCTAGCTATTGCCATGTCAATATTGCTTGTGGTAATATCCATATCAATAGTGAGGGTAAATAGGGATTGCTTAGTCTTTGATTCTACAGTTACAAGAGTGAAGACTGATATTAGAAGGATAATAGTAATGGGCCAGGATGACTATTACACTTACAGGATAAGCTTTTATAGGGGTTATTATTCAGTAAGTAGGGATGGGGTGGAAATCTTCAAGAGGTACCAGGGTGACCACACCCATGTATTAAGTGGGACAAGGCTTGAGTTTAAGGGCATAAAGAGGATGGGAGCGCCAGGTGGTGGTGGCAGCCTCTATGTATTTAATGATAGGACAAAGAATTTGGAGAGGATTACCTATATACCTGCTAGTGGCAGGGTGACATCATATAAGGATGATTATCTCAAGAAAAAAATTATGATAGATAATTGGTTGTCCGAATTAAGATAGTTTTTTATCCACATATATTAGTTTTATATAGGCAGGGCTAATTAGATATACTAGGGGGGAAATTATGAATCTAGAATCAAGACTTATAAATATAAATGGCAAGAATAGTATTAGGAAAAGTGATGCCTATATAATGGTAGAGGTCTTGGTATATCTAATGATAGCAAGTATTATACTGGTCTCAATAGGTATAATTTTCAGGTCATCTATATCAATAAAAAATAGTATAATAAGTAAGATAGAAATGAGACAAATGGCCTCTGTAGTAGAGGATAGGATTAGGTATGAAATGGGAAATAGCGTAGGAATTACCAGAGTCTGGGGTAAAAACAGCGGGGACACTAGCTATAAAAATGTGAGAAAAATTGAATATAGGGCCTATAGTAAGCTTCAAAAGGAGGTATTGGAAAGTAAGTATATAAGCATTGAGGGTGATAGGATATATGTGGAAAATCAGGGCAAGTATCAAATAGGGAGACATATAGAGTCTATGGATATTGATGATGAAAAAGACTACATGAAATATAGGTTATATTTTAAAATTGCTAGGAAGACCTATACTAAAGAGTTCATTTTATTAAAAAAAATATAAATTTTAAGAAGGCCCCATTCAAAAGATATGAATAGGACCTTTTCTCTTACATATTATTGATTTCTTCCAAAAGGGTATCAACTATTGTTTCTTGAGGAATTTTCTTGACGATTTCTCCTTTTTTAAATAGTAGACCAACCTTGTCACCACCTGCTATACCTATATCAGCTTCTCTGGCTTCACCAGGTCCATTCACGGCACAGCCCATTATGGCTACAGTGATGTCCTTTTCTAGTGATGATATTTTATCTTCTACCTCATTGGCTAGGTCTATCAGGTTTATATTACACCTACCACAAGTGGGGCAGGATACTATTTTTATCTTGTCATTTAGGAGGTCTAGGCTCCTAAGTATATCCTTGGCTACAGGGATTTCCTCAGTAGGGTCACCTGTCAAGGATATTCTGATAGTATCACCGATACCATCAGCTAAAAGAGAACCAACACCTATGGCTGATTTGATAGTACCCCTTTTTATTCCACCGGCCTCAGTGATACCAAGGTGGAGTGGGTAGTCAACAGTCTTAGACATCAACCTATAGGACTCTATTGACCTTATTACATCAGAATTTTTAAGTGATATTACTATGTCCTGAAAGTCTAGGTCCTCTAGGATTCTGACATGTCTCATTGCTGATTCTACCATTGCTTCGGCTACTGGGCCACCATATTGGTTTAGGAGGTCCTTTTCTAGTGAACCACCATTTACACCTATTCTTATAGGTATATTATTATCTTTGCAGGCCTTGACAACCTCTTTGGTCTTGGCAAGGCTACCAATATTACCAGGATTTATTCTGATACCATCAACCTGGCTTCTTACTGCTTCAAGGGCAAGCCTATGGTCAAAGTGTATATCTGCAACGATCGGTATATTAATTTCTTTTTTTATATTTGCTATATTCTTAGCAGCATCCATATCTACAACAGCAACTCTTACAAGATCGCAACCAACATCCTCTAGCCTGTGTATCTGGCTGATAGTAGTCTTAGCATCCCTTGTATCGGTAGTAGTCATGGATTGTACTGATATAGGGCTATCACCACCTATGTTTAGGTTTCCAACCCTTACCATCCTAGTTTTTCTTCTTTTATAAGTCATTTTTTACCTTCCTAAGTTAGTAGTCTGATTATGTCCTTGTAGGTTACAAATAACATCAAGCCTAAGATTACAAATAGGCCTATAGCATTAATATAACCTTCTACCTTGGCGGGGAATTTCTTACCACCCCTAATTGCTTCAATAATCAGCATTAGGATTCTCCATCCATCAAGGGCTGGAATAGGTAATAGGTTCATTAAGCCTATATTTAAGCTGATGATTGCAGTCAGGTAGAGAACATTTATTATGCCTGTTGTAGCAGCGTTAGAGACCATCTTTACCACGCCTACAGGTCCTGATAGGGCATCAGCCGCCTTACCAGATAGCTGTCCAGTAACTAGCTTCCATAAAAAGCTAAGCATGGTCTTTGATGTATCATAGGTTACAACAAAGGCCTGTTTCACAGCCTTTATAGGCTGATTTTTCTCATAGGCAGGCTGTATTCCTACAATATATCTGCCAGCCTGGTTCTGAGCCCTTAATTTAACAGTATTTACCTGGCTTTTCCTCTTGTATTTTATTGTAAGGTCTTCCTTACCATACTTATTAACTAATTTACTTATGTCGTTAAATTCCTTAGTTTCTTCTCCATTTATAGAGAGGATAGTATCATCCTTTTGCAGACCTGCTAGGGCGGCAGGGGACTTATCTATTACCTGACCGAACCTTGTAGTAGGTGCACCTATAAAGAAAAATACAGGTACTAATAGGATTATACAAAAGACAATATTTACAAAGGGCCCTGCAAATATAGTAAGGAACCTCTCCTTTAAAGATTTTTTTCCAAATGAATTTGGGTCATCAGAATCATCATCTTCACCTTCCATGGCTACGTAACCACCAATGGGAATCATTCTTAGAGAATATTTAATGCCCTGAGATTCCCTTGAAAAAATTTGCGGTCCCATTCCTATAGAAAATTCATGTATGGTTACGCCAGCCCTTTTAGCCAACATAAAGTGTCCTAGCTCATGGACAAATATAATTAGTCCAAAAACCAAAATTGCAACAATTATATTCATATTTCACCTACCTTTAATTTATTAAAACTCAAACCAGTAAAATCTAGTCATAACTAGCCGTGACCAAAGAACTTACTGACCTTTCTTTACAAGTATATACTATTATAAAAGCCTTTAATTATGCTTAAGATTAAAGGCTATTAGTAATTTATATATTTTATTCCCAAAATAGGGGCTAGTTAATAATATTTTTTATATAGGACCTGGTCCAAGCATCTATATTAATTATATCTTTTAGGTTTGGTTGGTCTATAAAGTCATGCTCGTTCATTGCCATTTCAATATACTTAGGTATATCATAAAAACCTATCTTATCATTAAGGAAATATTCCACTAAGACTTCATTTGCTGCATTTAGGACTGTAGCACTAGTGCCACCTTCCCTTAGGGCCCTATAGGCAAGGTCTAGGCAAGGGAAAACATCCAGGTCAGGTCTTTGAAAATTAAGGCTGGCAATTTTAAATAGGTCAAGCCTTTCAAAATCGCTATCAAGCCTACTTGGGTAACTAAGTGCATACTGAATTGGTACACGCATATCAGGACAACCTAGCTGGGCTATGACCGATGAGTCTTGGAACTGGACCATAGAGTGGACTATGCTCTCAGGATGAACATGGACTATTATATCCTCTGGTTCTACATCAAATAACCACTTAGCCTCTATTACCTCAAGTCCTTTGTTCATTAGGGTAGAGGAGTCGATACTAATTTTCTGGCCCATTGTCCAATTTGGGTGCTTAAGGGCATCTAACTTACTTACATTTATTAGGTCCTGTCTTGACCTACCCCTAAATGGTCCACCAGATGCAGTCAAGAGGATTTTATCTATCTTATTTGACTCCTCACCATTCAAGCACTGGAATATGGCACTATGCTCACTGTCGACAGGTAGTATCTTGGCCTGGTGCTTTTTAGCCAAGTCCATTACTATCTGACCAGCTGTTACCAAGGTTTCCTTATTGGCAAGGGCAATTGTAGTCGAATTTTTAATTGCTTCCACTGTTGGCAATAGGCCTATCATACCTACCACGGCAGTAACTAGTATATCTATTGTCCTTGAACCTGCAATTTTTATTAGTCCCTCGTGGCCCTTATATATATTGATCTTAGCAAGGTATGGACTTGTAGCCACCTTTTCCTCTACTAGTGTTAAGAATTCTTCATATGCAGTATCATCAAATATAGCAACTGATTTTGGTTTGAATTCATTAATCTGGTCTAATAGCTGGTTAATACTCTTATTGACAGTCAAACCTTCAACCCTGTAAAGATTAGGGTTTTTTCTGATAACATCAAGAGTTTGGCTACCAATGGATCCAGTAGAGCCTAGTATTGATATATTCTTTATTTTCATTGTTTCACTTCCTTTTTAAAATGCTTAGTATATTATAGCATAAGTGCATATGCTAGATATGAAATAAAAAATATTTTTTTTATAATATTTTTTTGATTTTAGGTCCTAAAATCTAGACTAGGACTAGCTTTGAAAAAGATAAAAATTATAAAAGTTTATTATAATGATAAACTTAAAATTTATAAAATGATAAATAAAGTGATTTTGTTAGCTTGACTGATAAACATTTTAGGTATATATTATAGGGAGTAAGTGATAGGATTTGGGTTGAATGAAAATAATAAAGACAGGTATATGGCGAGGAAGTGATGTGAATGTTTGATTTAGAGCATAAACCAAGAAAATTAAATAAGGATAGGTATAGTGAAAGTCAGCTTGTTAACTATAAAAAGGAACATGAAAGGTTTATCAATATATCGCCAAACAACTATATTAGGTCTTTGAAAGACACATCAACAAAGAAGGCAATGATACCCATGGTCCTTATTAGCCTGATGGATAAGAATAATAAGATATTTATGACCTTAGACGACCTATCTCTTGAACTAGACTACCCCAAGACAGGCCTGTCTGTATTATTTGGACAGTATAAAAAAATGGATTTTTTAAAGAAGATTAGGAATGGACTGTATATGGTTAATCCTCTTGTATCATATAGGGGATCAAAGTACGAGAGAGATAAATTAATTAAGGAGTATAATAGTGTGGATAAAGGGAAGAAGTGATAGATATGAATTATATATTTGACAGGGATATAATGAGGTGGTTTGACCATCTCTTTGAAAAACATACCAACACATTTTTAATAGATAATTTTATTTGTAACATGTACGATAGGGCCAGGCCGGTGGATAAAAGTGATATTCTTCCTCTGGCGACAAAGAGGTACAAGGATGATAGTGTAATTAGTTTAGCCAAAAAGGAATCAAGTTTTTGGACTATTAGCTTTTTACTGTCTTCCAAATATGTATATGAATTAAGAGAAAATGTTCATCCATATTTTGGTCACTATATTTATGAGAATATATCAGTTTACAATAACGATGATGTATACTCTTTTGTAAATAAGTATTTGTTAGATATACTCAATTATATGGTTGACTACATATATTATCCTGAAGAAGATGATTACTATATAGACTATAGGGATGAATTTATCAATACCTGCTCGGCTATGGATTATGGTGAGAGGGTCCTGGTTACTGATGACATTTATATGTATATTATTTCTGAAGACCAGCTGAATTTTATAGATAAGTCGGAAAGATTCAATTTGGAACTAAGATTTGACTCTAGAGGCGGTCAGGAATTAATGGATGCTATCCTTGACTTGAGTAGGTCTATTTTATTAAAAACCAGGTGATAAGCACAAAATAAGTATATGGATAGGTTATACAAGGAAAATAGGATAGGTAAGATAGGCAAGACAGATAAAATTAAAAAGATAAATAAGATAAATTAGGTAATATGATAAATATAATATATTAAAATTAGATAATAAAAATAATAGAAATTGGAGGGAAATTTAATTATGAACATAGAAAAAATGACATTAAGAGTACAAAATGCCTTGAATGATGCTTTTTCTGAGGCAGTTAGAAACAATAACCAACAGGTTGATGTAATCCACCTACTTTATGCTTTGTTAGACCAGGAGGATGGGTTAATACCAAATATAGTAGAAAAAATGAATATAAGTTCTGATTCTTTAAAGAGGTCAGTTAAAAACGAAATATCTAAGCTACCAAGTGTAACGGGTGGCGGTGCAAACTCACAAGGAGTAACTGCAACTAGGGCTATAAATGAAGTAATGGTTGAGGCAGAAAAAATAGCAGATGACTTTAAGGATTCTTATATTAGCGTTGAGCATATTATGTTGGCTATATTTGATAAAGAAAAGTCATCAGCTATAGGAAGAATATTTAACCAGTATGGATTGGTTAAGCAGGAATTCTTGAATGTACTACACCAAGTTAGGGGTAACCAGAGGGTTGATAGTCAGGATCCAGAGGGTACCTATGATGCCCTAGCTAAGTACGGAACTAACCTTGTTAAACTAGCAGAAAATAATAAGCTAGACCCTGTTATAGGTAGGGATGAAGAGATAAGGAGGGCCATTAGGATCCTATCAAGAAGGACAAAAAATAATCCAGTCTTAATTGGTGAGCCTGGAGTAGGTAAGACAGCCATAGTTGAAGGGCTTGCCCAGAGAATCGTAAAGGGTGACGTTCCAGAGGGCTTGAAGGATAAGGTGATCTTCTCCTTAGATATGGGTGCCTTGATAGCCGGTGCCAAGTTTAGGGGTGAATTCGAAGAGAGATTAAAGGCGGTGTTAAAGGAGGTATCGAGCTCTGAAGGCAAGATAATCCTATTTATCGACGAAATACACACTATAGTCGGTGCTGGTAAGACTGAAGGTTCTATGGATGCTGGAAACCTAATCAAGCCTATGTTGGCAAGAGGCGAGCTTAACTGTATAGGAGCAACTACCTTTGATGAATATAGGAAGTATATAGAAAAGGATAAGGCCCTAGAGAGAAGATTCCAGCCTGTTATAGTTGATGAACCAAGTGTTGAAGATACCATATCTATTCTTAGGGGTCTAAAAGAAAGATTTGAAATCCACCACGGTATCAGGATACACGATAATGCGATTGTTGCTGCAGCCAAGCTGTCAGACAGGTATATACAGGATAGATACCTACCTGATAAAGCCATAGACCTGATAGACGAGGCAGGTGCAATGATTAGGTCAGAGATAGATTCTCTTCCTACAGACCTAGATATTGTTAGAAGAAGACTATTTATGCTAGAAACAGAGAGAGAAGCCCTTTTGAAGGAAGAAGATGAAAAGTCCAAATCAAGACTTGAAGAATTAGAAAAGGAGCTTGCTGATCTTAAGGAAGAAAATGATAGCATGACAGCTAGGTATGAAAAGGAAAAGAACAGGATTACAGAGCTAAAAGAACTTAAGTCTAAGCTAGATGAGGCTAGGGCCAAGGTTGAAAAGTATGAAAGAGAGTATGACTTCAATAAGGCAGCAGAGGTAAAGTTTGGTCAAATACCAAAATTAGAAGAGGAAATAAAAAACTTTGATGACAAGTATGACAAGGAAGCGGGAGATAGCCTTCTAAAGGAGGAGGTAACAGAAAATGAAATTGCAGATATAATTTCTAAGTGGACTGGCATACCTGTTAGCAAACTAGTTGAAACTGAAAAGGCCAAGCTATTAAATCTAGAAAATCATCTACACAAGAGGGTTATAGGGCAGGATGAAGCAGTTACTGCAGTATCTAATGCCATCTTAAGGTCTAGGGCGGGTCTTAGTGACCAGAAAAAGCCTATGGGATCCTTTATATTCCTAGGTCCTACTGGTGTAGGTAAGACTGAGTTGGCCAAGACACTTGCAAGAGACCTGTTCGATAGCGAGGACAGTATTGTTAGGATAGATATGTCTGAGTATATGGAAAAGCACAGCGTATCAAGGCTAGTAGGACCACCTCCAGGCTATGTAGGCTATGAAGAGGGTGGTCAGCTAACAGAGGCTATACGTAGAAAGCCATATTCTGTAATCTTATTTGATGAGATTGAAAAGGCCCATG
>NZ_CDRRTB010000051.1:0-11670 GCF_977045075.1 Peptostreptococcus sp.
AAAAAATAGATATTACTTTAAAGTTTTCAAGAGGTCTAGGGATTTGAAACTGACATTTTCAAAATAATTGACCAGGTAGATCTTCAATAAAGAAAAGAGCTCCCTGACCAAGACCTCTGCAACTTTTGCTTTGCTACATACTATTATATCATTATTTAGTATATATTGCATAAGTGATATAGTAGTTTGATCCAATTTTATAAAAAATTTTTCCTTGGTATTGCAATTATTGCATACCAAACCCCCATCCTCGACAGAAAATACAGCATATTTCAAATTATTATTGCCACATATTGTGCACCTATCCAAGTTGGGTCTATAGCCCATATAGTCCACAAACTTGAGCAAAAAAGCATCTAGGACCAGGTTCTTATTGTCTATTTTCTCAGAATACAAAAATAGGGTCTGGGCTAGAAGTTCAAAGAGCCTATTATTTGGCTGGCCTTCCACAATATTGGCCTCCACCAGCTTAATTATAAAGGAGGCATAGGAAAAACTCTCAAAGTCCATGGAAATATTATAGAAGCTCTTGATATTGTCAGCCTGGTAAAGGGTAAACATATCCTTCTGCTTTCTTAGGTTGTAGTTGTTGTAGGAAAAAAGCTGGGATGCAGATAAAAACCTGCTCTTTTGTCCCTGGGCTCCCTTGGCTATGGCTGAAACCTTACCATATTTCCTAGTAAATATGGTAAGTATCAGGTCCTTGTCCCTGTATTTGACGGCCCTTAGAACTATACCTTGCGTATCTAAAACTATCATTTCTACCTCATAAATTAACAAAAATAGCTAAATTGCAATTCTCATTCCAATTTAGCTATCTAATATCATCATCTAATTATCTACATTAAGAATGTGCTTATCATTACATAGTAAACACCTATTCCTATTACATCCATCAATACTGCCATTATAGGCGAGAATATAGCCGTTGGATCCGAATCCATCTTAGCTAGGATAATAGGTAATAGGGTACCTGCACATGCACCTAGTACCATATTTATTAAAATAGTTAGGGCTACGACCATTGTAATTTCAGGCTTACCTATAAATACTGCCAGCAAAATAACTGCAATTATAGCTACTACAATACCATTAATCAAACTACTTATGATTTCCTTAAGTATTAGTACGCCATCTACGCCCTTGTCCTTGTCTGTTAGATTTATTACTGTTACAGATGATGACTGACTGCTAACACTACCTCCCAAAGCTACTACTAAAGGTGCCAAGAAGATTAATTCTATAAGATTCTTATCTATAACCTTCTTAAAATTCATAAATATAATAGCTGTTATAAAGGAGATGATTGCTGTCAATACCAACCATCCTAACCTACCCCTCACGCAAGATATAATCTGCTGACCTAGGGTAGAATTGTCATCTTCATCAGTATCTCTTTCTCTCTCACTACTTCCTGCAATCTTGTAAAGGTCCTCTGAGGCCTCTTCCTCCATTACATCAATAATGTCATCTATAGTTATGATGCCCTTTAGGATACCCTCGTCATCAACAACTGGTACTGCAACAAGGTTATACTTTGAAACTATCTTTACTGCCTCTTCCCTATCGTCATTGTCATTTACAGACCTGACATTCTCCATCATTATGTCCTCAATTATCTCTGAGTCCTTGGCTAAGAATAGTTCTCTAAGTGAAAGTACACCTACTAGTTTCTGATCATTGTCAAGTACGTAAATATAGTAGATTGAATCTGCGTCAACTGCCTCTGTCCTTATATGCTTGATAGCAGACATGACACTTAGGTTCTTATTTACAGTTACATAGCCCTTCTTCATAGTTGAACCAGAGGTTTCATCTACATAAGCCAATAGTTCTCTTAGCTCAGTCTCATCCTCCTTGTTGACCATATCAAGGATCTTTTCTCTTTCTTCCTCTCCCATGTCTCTTAGGATGTCTGCAAGGTCACCTAGTGACATCTCCTCGAATATACTCCTAACATGGTCTACATCCATTTCTGAAATCAACTCCATAAATAGGTCTAGTTCACATTCCTCTAGTATTGATGCAGCAGTGTCTAGGGGTAGTATTTCAAATAGCTTTACCCTATCTACCTCATCTAGCTCCATCAATACATCATATATATCTACCGTATGGTACTCCTCCAAGGTCTCCTTTAACTCAATGAGCTTGGATTTATCAATCATTTCTTTAACTTCATTGTACAACTCTCGCGCCGAGTCCTGTTTTTTATCCATCATAACCACCTTTTAATCTCTATTTTCATTTAAACCAAAATCAGTAATAAAATTAGTCAGGTTTCTCCAATTTTCCTTAACCTTAACCCATAATTGGAGATTTACCCTTGTATCCAATAAAAATTCTATTTCTTCTCTCGCTGATTTTCCGATTCCCTTTAGCTTTCTACCATTCTTACCTATAATGATGCCCTTGTGGGAGTTTCTTTCACAGTAGATAACTGCTGATACATCTACTATGTCCTTGTCCTTTCTGGCCTTCATCTTTTCAATCTCAATTGCTATTCCATGGGGAACCTCATCATTAGTATACTGAAGCACTTTTTCCCTGATTAGTTCTGCAACCAAGACCCTCTCAGGCTGGTCTGTAACCATATAGTCAGGAAAGTACTTTGGTCCTACATCTAGGGTCTGCTTTATAGCCTTTATAAGGCTGTCAATATTTGAGTTCTTTAGGGCCGATACTGGAATTATCTCCTTGAATACCCCCTCCTGATCATACATCTTTATCAGGTCAAATATATCCTCCTTGTTGGCTATCTTGTCAACCTTGTTGATTACAAGAAATACAGGCACCTTGGCCTTTCTTAAGTTGTCTATAATCATAGAATCTCCCTTACCTATCTTGTCTGAGTCATCTACTACGAACAAGATACAGTCAACATTCTTGAAAGATTCTTCGGCTGACTTTACCATCATCTGTCCTAGCTTGTTCTTTGGCTTGTGTATGCCTGGTGTATCCAAGAATACTATCTGAGCCTGGTCATCTGTATATATAGCCTGGATGGTGTTTCTTGTAGTCTGAGGTTTGTCGCTCATTATGGCGATTTTCTCACCTACCATGTTGTTCATCAGTGTAGACTTACCTACATTAGGTCTACCTACTATACTGACGAAACCCGATTTATATTCCATATATTTCTCCTTAAATGCCTCTTTTTATTTTGATAAAACATTTTAATTATACCATATACGGTAGTATTTTTCAAATTTTAATAAAACAAGCCAAGCTGGAATATAACTATGGCCACCAGGGTCCCCAGTATGGCTCCAGCTACTGTCTCCCAGAAGGTGTGAATCTTTCCCTCTATCCTACTCTGGGCCACCAAAAGCGCCATCAGATAGGCAAGAGAAGATGCCTCAACCCTCTCTGTCATAAGGGTGATAGATGTTGCTATTGCAAAGGCTAAAGCTGCATGGCCACTAGGCATTCCACCCTTTAGGGGCGTACCAGTAAATGTTATGGCCTTAACCACCACAACTGCTATAAGGACTACCACTATACATATAAGGGTAATGTGGAGTTCTGACTCCCTTATCCTATAAACCAGGTTGCCTGTAAGTAGGGTAAGCTTTTTGTAAAATAGTATGTAGGCCACACCAACTGAGTATATGGCAGATACTAATACTGCCCCTGCAGCCACGTCCTTGGCTATCTTTGCCAGGGGGTTGTACTCCTGGGTTACCATATCTACGGTTTTTTCTACTGCTGTATTTATCATTTCTGTGATTACAACAAGGGTAATAGCTCCTAGAAGAACTATAAATTCCATCTTTGAAAAGTCAAAGAATAGGCTGGCTATAAGTACCAGGAAGCAGGCCAAATAGTGGAGCTTCATATTTCTCTCACTTCTAAAGGTATATAAGATACCATCAATGGCAGCATTTACAGACTTGGTAAAGCCCTGCTTTATTTTCTTGTCCTTGTTCTTCTTAAAGGCCTTGTATCTCTCCCTATCCTTTTCTTCCTTGAGTCTTTCCTTGTCTGGCTTATAGGACTTCTTTTCCTCCATGCCACTTGACTCACCTATCATCATTTCATCTATGTCCTCAAGGTCTACTCTACTAGTCTTTTTATTAAGATTTTCATCTATATTTTCATCTATATTCCTATCATCTCTCAGGTCTTTATTCATACAAATCCCCCATCAGCTTTAGTTTCTAGTAATTCCTAGCTGGCTAAGTACAGCCTCTTCCTTGGCCCTCATTTCCTTGGCCTCTTCCTCTTCCATGTGGTCATAGCCAAGCAGGTGGAACATGCTATGACATACCAAGAAACATACCTCTCTTTCTAGGCTATGACCAAAGTCCTTGGCCTGGTCAGATGCCCTTTCTATGGAAACCACTATGTCTCCTAGGGATATTGCCCCGAAGTCTACATCGACCTCCTCACCATCATACATTGGAAAGGATAGGACATCAGTCACCTTGTCTATCTTCCTATAATCCCTATTTATTTCCCTTATCTCATCGTTTGATACAAAGGATAGGCTTACTTCGTAGTCATCGTCATAGCCCTCATAGGCTAGAACACCTAGGATTACTGCCTCTACCTTATCCATTATATCCTGGTCTAGCCTTGCAAAATCCTGTCTATCTTCAAAAATTATTTCCATTTTTTATCCCTACTCTTTCCTCTTGAGTCACTATCTCCTGACCTATCATCTCTAGATTTCTTTCTTTCACCGGACTTTTCCTTAAACTCCATCCTCTTTTCATGCTTGGCATAGGCCTTGATAATTCTCTGAACTAGCTCATGTCTAACAACGTCCTTTTCAGTCAACTCCTTGTAACCTATACCCTTTACTCCCTCAAGTATCTTAATCGCCTGGACTAGGCCACTCTGCCTAGACCTAGGTAGGTCAGTCTGGGTAATATCACCTGTAACTACAGCCTTCGAGCCAAAGCCTAACCTTGTCAGGAACATCTTCATCTGCTCTGGCGTAGTATTTTGGGCTTCATCCAGTATAATGAAGGCATTGTCTAGGGTCCTGCCCCTCATAAAGGCTAGGGGGGCAACCTCTATAATTCCTCTTTCAAGGAACTTGTTAAACTTGTCTGGTCCAAACATATCAAATAAGGCGTCATAAAGGGGCCTCAAGTATGGGTCTACCTTGTCCTTCATATCACCTGGTAAAAATCCAAGTGTTTCTCCCGCTTCTACTGCTGGCCTAGTCAAGATTATTTTTGTAACTTCATCAGCCTTAAAGGCCTTTACTGCCATGGCAACTGCAAGGTAGGTCTTACCTGTACCCGCTGGACCTATTCCAAAGGTAATGTCGTGGTTTTCAATAAGGTTGACATACTCCTTTTGCCCTAGGGTCTTTGGTTTTACGGGATTACCTTTTTTGGTAATTACTATAGTATCTTCTAGCTCCTTTATCCTGTCCTGACTACCTCCAAACATAAGGTCGATGGCATATAATATAGCCTGCCTGTCCAGGGTCTTGCCTACCTCAACCATCCTGTGTAGCTGGCCCAAGAGCTCTAGCGTAGTCTCTACATTTTTTTCCTCTCCCAGAACTACAATAGTCCCCTCTCTTAGGAGGATATCTGTATTTAGGTTCTTTTCTATAAGCTTTATATTTTCATCAAAATTTCCAAATAATTCATGTTCAAATTTAGGTTCGTAAATCTGAAATTGCTTTTGTATTATCAAGTTATCACCTCTATTTTCATTGTATATACTTATTATATCAAATATATTGCTAAAAGCATAGAGGACAGTAATTACATACTGTCCTCTAAAAAATAGGTGAGATCGTATATTAACAATCTCTATATGTCAACCCTCTCAGGAGTCTCATCATTCTTGCTCAATTAGGCCGTAGCCACCGTCACCCCTTCTATAAACTAGACAAACCTCGAAGGTATCCTGGTCTTTGAATAGGAAGAAGTCATGTCCTAATAGGTTCATCTGCAATACAGCCTCTTCTGCTGACATAGGTCTAAGATTAAACCTCTTCTTTCTCTCAAATACTAGTTCTGTATCACCTGGTAGGCTGTCGATTTCTTCTTCTACTAATTCATCAAAATTCTCAAACCTGATAGTTGAATTTCCTGCGCCCCTAGTCTTGAATTTATTCTTGTATTTCACAATCTGTCTGTTTAACTTATCACACACTAGGTCTATAGCTGAATACAGGTCGTCCTGTACATCTTCAGCTCTTACAACATGTCCATTAATATTATCCAGAGTAACTTCAACCTTCTGTTTTTCCTTCTTGTTTGCACTTACCGTAACTCTTAATTCTGCCTCAGGGTCAAGCAGCTTTTCTAACTTGCTGAACTTCTTGTCGATATAGCCCGTAATTCCATCAGTTAATTTTATCTTCTTTCCTGATACTGTTATTCTCATAAAAACAACTCCCTTCGGATAGATTGATAATTCAACCTATTTACTTCTTATTTTTAGTATAATAGAGATTCATAACTAATTAAAGTCTTTAAATTATATCTTTTTTGTTGTATAATGGATGTAAGGGCGAGTTTTTATAGACTCTCCTATTTTTTTATCCACTTTTAGCTAAATTTATAGCTGATATCAAGGGCTAGAATAAGTCCTTTTCGTCAAAAAAGAGGAGGCATAGCCTCCCCTAAAAGTTTCTATTATTTATAAGTTATGGTTATGCTTGCTTATTTAAATAACTATACCTTCTCCTAAGTAATTCCTATAAAGAATCCTTAGAACCTAATACAGTATCTATCTTACCAAGAACAACTTCCTTTATAGCATCTCTACCAGCACCTAGGTACTTTCTTGGGTCGAATTCCTTAGGATTTTCTGCCATGAACTTTCTGATAGCTGCAGTCATTGCAAGTCTTAGGTCTGTATCCATATTGATCTTACAAACAGCCATTTCAGAAGCTTTTCTTAGCATTTCTACTGGAACACCCTTGGCACCAGCTATATCTCCACCGAACTTGTTACAAGTAGCAACAGCGTCCTGGTCAACAGCAGATGCACCGTGAAGTACGATTGGATAGTTTGGTAGCTTAGACTGGATTTCTTCTAGTATATCAAATCTTAGTTTAGCCTCACCCTTGAACTTGAAAGCTCCATGAGAAGTACCGATTGCTATAGCTAGTGAATCAACACCAGTTCTATTTACGAAATCTACCGCCTGGTCTGGCTCAGTATACTTATGTACGTCAGATGTAACATCATCCTCTGTACCAGCTAATACACCTAGTTCAGCTTCAACTGTAACATTCTTAGGATGTGCATATTCAACAACCTGCTTAGTAATAGCTACATTTTCTTCGTAGTCAAGATGAGAACCATCTATCATAACTGAAGTAAATCCAGCATCGATACACTTTTTAGCCATTTCAAAGTTTGGACCATGGTCTAGGTGTAGGGCACAATCTACTCCGATTTCTTCAGAAGCAGCCTTTACTAATTCTACTAGTGTGTCGATACCTGCATATGATATAGCAGACTTTGAAGCCTGGATTATAACAGCAGAATTTCTTTCCTTACAAGCCTCTAGTACACCCTGTAACTGCTCTAAGTCACTGATGTTAAAAGCTCCTATAGAATATCCACCTTCATATGCCTTCTTGAACATTTCTTTAGTATTTACTAATGCCATAATTTCCTCCTTATAAACTTTTAAAACTTACCCATCATCCTTATTATACCAAAAAATATTACTAAATGAACATCTTTTTTTAAAATAAGTAAGCTCCCATATAATATATTACAGGTATAGGTAGGCCATTATATCCTTAATCTGTCTTACTGTATCATCAAAGCCTAGCTTGTAAAGCTGACCCAACTTTTCTAGGTCTCCCTCTAACCTATTTACGTCCATAAATACAGATGGACTAATAACATATAGCCTCTTCTGTGAATTTAAGATTGTTAGCTCATCACACTGCCTATTGTAGTCCTGGTCACTCCTGGCAAGGACCTCTGCAAATTCAGGATAGGACTTGTATACCCTGTTTGTCACTAGGTGGTTAGACTTTACCTTTCTCCTGAATGAGCTTGGCCTGGTCCTAACTACTATAATTTTTTCATATCCTTGGTCTAGGGCCCACCTATAAGGAATCTTGTTGCTACAGCCCCCATCTAGGTAGGGAACTCCTTCAATTTCAACCATTTTTGAAATAAATGGCATACTGGCAGATGCACTGACAGCATCGTATATTTTGTCTCCAAGCTGGTCCCTGTCAAAATATTCCGGCTTACCAGTCAGGCAGTTAGTAGCAACGACAACAAACCTCTTCCTCCTGTCAAAGAAGGTCTCCTCATCAAAGGCTTCCTCATCAATCTGATTCATTACAAAATCAAAACCTACAACTCCCTTATTGGTCTTGATAGCCTTTAGGCCTATATATCTGCTATCATGCCTATAGGTAAGGTTGATCCTGGCTGCTCGACCAATCTGGCCAGATACATAATTCATTCCATTCATGGCCCCTGCAGATACACCAATTGTACACTCTGCATTTATACCCGCTAGCATTAAGGCATCCAGTACCCCTTCGCTGTATAGACCCCTAAAGGCTCCTCCCTCAAGGACTAGACATAGCTTGCTAATCTTGTCGCTTGCCCTTCCCCTAGGTATCTTATCTATCTTTGAAAATATCTTCTTTCTCATAGTTACCCCTCCTTCTTACTAGGCATAATCCTAACTCCAATTTTACTATATTAGAACCCAATAATCAAACTTATAGTAATATTCATATAAATGTGCTATAATTACTAAGGTATATAAAAATATTATATAGTTATTTAATAAGAGGTGGTTTTTTGAGAAAGTTTATAGCTAGAATGCCCCTACCAATCACGGCCTTGGCCCTGGCTTGGGTACTTCTAGGAAACATATTTAAGGGCTTGATTCCTTTTTTGAGTGACATGTGTATGATAGTGGCCTTAATACTACTAATACTAACTATAGCCAAGATATTCTTGAGCCCAGTTAGCTTTTACACTAGCATCAAATCACCTGTAGGCCTATCCCTCTTCTCATCCTTTCCTATGTCATTGATAATGATATCTGTATGGATGAAGGAGCTATTTGACAAGGCCAACCTTTATTTTTGGGTAGCAGGTGTCGTCATTCAAACGGCAATCTTGATCATATTTACAATTAAATACGTCTTTAACTTTAGGATAAAGTATGTCTTCCCTAGCTGGTTCATGGTCTACGCAGGCCTGGGTATGTCGGCCATTACCTGCAAGGACTTCGGTATGGATATATATGGAAAGGCGATCTACTTCTACACTATATTTATCTCTATAATCTTGGTAATACCTATTTTAACTAGGTTCTTCAAGAGGGATACTACTATAGCGGCTAGACCTCTTATATCACTCTTGGCCATACCTTTGGGTATTATACTACCTGCCTATATAGGCCTGTCACCAAGCGTTTCCACTAATAGTCTATGGCTAATGTTTATAGGACTACAGGCAATCCTGGTATTTGTTATTATCAATATGATTCTACACCTATTTGACGGATTTTTTCCTACTTGGTCCTGTTATGCCGTTTCGGTAGCAATTGTAGCCTATGCTTCAAAGTTTTTCTTGGCATACCTACTAGGTCACAAGATGGGGTCTGATATAATTACCTATATAATCTATGGTGAATATGCACTGAGCTTTATAGTCGGAGCCTTTATGCTGCTTGCAAGCTTTATCAGCATATTAGAGGACCCAGAGGTCCATAGGCAGAGGGTTATGGAAAATACTCAAAAGCTTAACCTGCTTGAGCTTCAGAAAAAGTTAAAGAAAAATGAAAAAAGAAAAAATAAGGATATAAAAAAGGCCTCTAGCAAGAGGAAGAAGATGGCAGATGATGCCCCTAGTCCAGATCCGGTAAGGGATTCTGAAGAGTCTTCCTTTAGCCTAGAAGACCTAATAGACTAGTCTATTGGCTAGACTCGTTTATTGCCTATTTTATAGGCAATAACAAAGTAAACTAGATTTTCCATAAATTCTGGCATTGACGGTAATGACCTTCAAAGTAACGATACTAAAAGGCCATCTTACTGTCAATGCTATTTTTTTATATATTTTAATCGAATTTATTTAATTTATTATAGAAATATTAGTTATCTTAACATATTTATTTTAATTGTTTTTGGTCCATAAATCCTATATATTAGCCTTGTAGGTCTTCTTGTTTACAATTATAGTAGTAAAGTAAGAATAAGAGTCTAGGTCCTTAGCCTGGCTTATATCCCTATAAACCAGCTCTTCTTCCATAGCAGAATTCGATACCATAATAGACTTGTCTGCCAGACCTTTGGCCTCAAGCATTTCTATTATTGGCCTGCATCTTTTATAGACCTTCATAAGAACTATAGAATCAAATAAATCTACCATCCTTTCTATCTCCTCCATAGACCCTGTACACGGATATACTAGCATTGGGTCTGTATCCATGGCTAGGGAGAAGTTATTGGATGCTGCTATATTTGAAAAGGAGCTAAGACCTGGTATTGTTTCGATTTCTATCCTGTCTATCAGCCTATCTAGTAGGTAGACATAGGTAGAATACAGCATTGGGTCTCCCAAACTGACAAAGCCTACTTGCTTGCCATGCCTTACATCATCTATTATCTCTTTAGATATGGCATCCCAAGATTCCCTCTTTTCCTGGCTATCGTAGGACATAGGGAAGTGTCTTTCCTTTAGGACAAGGTCCGGCCTTAGGTAAGGGTCTACTATCTTCCTTACCCTACTCTCCCCACCAATTTTTGCCTGTGGTAGGTATAGTATATCTAGTTTATCAAGGGTCTTGGCCGCCTTTATAGTAAGGAGCTGACTATCACCAGGTCCTGTCCCTATACCATAGAACCTTCCAGCTTCCACTTCTTGGTCTCGACAAGCTACGCCTATCCTCCTATCCTCTTCAATAGCATCAGCTAGGTTTTCTACAAACTTGTCCTGGATAGCCTCAAATTCACCCATACCTTCCATATGGACCTCTACTTCAAAGCCCTCGGCCCTTAGTATACTCAACCAAGAATCCTCCTCCTGGCCAGCCATATCATTTTTTGCATGGTCTCCAGCCACCAATAGAAAGGGTCTAAGGTGGATCTTTTCTATTCCATCCTTTTTTAGGAAGAATATCATGTCCTCTATTTCAGGATAGCCCTCTACAGTCGCAAGATAGGCCTTGATAGAATTTCTACTCAACCTATAGTCTATGGCTGCATATGAGGCATGTGCTTGATGTCCTGTACCATGACCCATCCATACACTAGCTGACCTCTTCAAATCAAGCTTAGTATCTTCAAGACTAACCTCTTTTATTAGGTCGGTCACATAGTCATAGTCTTCTAGACTGGTAAGCAGGGGCCTTCCAACAAGTATCTTGTCAAACTTATGCCTGTAGTTGTCTATTATATTCATCATCTTGTTGTACTCTTCACCACAAATTAGATGGAGAGACTGGATATATACCTCCTTGTAGCCCTTTTCCAAAAGTAGGTCTAGGGCCTGACTAGGATAAAGTACTTCCTCATTGTCCCTAGTCTTTAGCTTTTTTATAATCATTTTTGATGTCCATGACCTATAAAAGTCGTAGTCAGGGAACCTGTCCCTCAACCTTTTTTCACAGGCCTCTATAGTCTTCTGCCTAGTATCCATATGGGAAGTCCCAAAGCTGATAACCAAAAGGGCCTTCCTTTTTATATTCTCCATTCTGCCTCC
>NZ_CDRRTB010000052.1:0-11608 GCF_977045075.1 Peptostreptococcus sp.
CAAGCTTTTTTTCAATGAAGGCAATGTCTTCGCACAGCTTGTAGGCAATTTCATTTTCCTTATCAAACATTGATCCCATGTCTATATCAAGGGGGTAGTACTGGTCAAACAGGATTGCTGACTCTCCGGACCTAGAATAGGCTGTCAGCCTATATCCCCTTGTCTCAACTCCTATAAATAAAACCATCTTCTCCCCCCTATAATATAAAACATACTTCTAATATCTAAACTATCCTAAGCTAGCCAGCCTATTTGCCAACAGCCTTAGTATCTGGCTTTGGATAGAAGGTCTTACCACCAGCAGTTACCTTTAGCTCCTTGCTGGTAGCATCCTCCTCTAAGGTAAATTCACCAGTTACACTTTGAGGCTTTGGTTTGCTAGATAGGTATTTAGCCTCTACTAGCTTGTCAATATTCTTTAACTCTTCACCTTCCTTACCCTCACTCTCTGCCATATATACTGCAGTCGCTATATTAGAAGCATTTGCATAGTCTGCATTTTCCTTGGCCTTTTTCTGGGCTCCAGAAAACTTAATCGCTACTATACCAGCAAGTATACCTATTATGGCAACTACAATAACTAGCTCTACTAGGGTAAAGCCCCTTCTTTTTTTAGCCTTTGTAAGGCTAGTATTTTTAAGCTCTAACTTATCCATTGATATTACCTCCAAAACAATTCTACGGACCCAAGTCCAACTATCAACCATAGTATATAGGCCCCTTTTCCAGGCTGGAGTATAGTCACCTACCCTGACTTATATTATTTGCCACCCACATATTGTCTATGGTCCTATTGTCCTAGACTAGATATCATATCAAACATTGGCGAAAGGATGGCATATAGACAACCCCCTATTATAAGCCCCATTAAAAGTATTAGGGCTGGCTCAACAATTTTTACTAGGTTTTCAAGTTCTTGGTCTAGCTCTCTTTCATAATAGCTAGAGGCCATTTCTAGACTCCTATCAAAATTCCCAGATTCCTCTCCAGACATGAGCATAGATATGAAAACCTGGGGAAATATACCCGATAGCTCCAGCGACCTGGTCACTGAGTTTCCCTTTTTTATTCGTTCTCCAACTAACTTCATCTTCTTTTCTATATGGGAATTGTCCAATAGTCTAGTGGTGATATCTATAGACTCACCTATATGCACACCACTTCCCAAAAGTATGGCCATTGCCCTGGAAAAGCTATCGGAAACAATCATCCTATGTAAACCTCCCAGCTTGGGTATTTCAAACTTCTTCTCGTCATACCAGGCTTTAATTTCCCTGCTATTCTTTACCATCTGGACCAAGGATACTAGCAATAGGGTTGAAAATACCAGTAGTATCAATAGGTTTGTCCTCAAAAACCTGGATAGGCCAAAGAGGCTCCTAGTGGCTACTGGCAGCTGGTCCATATCAACAGCAAAGGCAGCCTCAAAATTTGGAACTACAAACACCAGCATAAAAATCAGGGAAAGAAGAGTCACAAAGACCAGTATCATAGGGTATATGGCAGCAGCTAGGAGCTTATTTTTAAGCCTGTGCTCCCTATCATAGTAGGCAGACATTTTTTCAAAAACAAAGTCAATATTACCACTGACCTCACCGGCCCTTATCATACTTATGAAAAAGACTGAAAAAGCATTGGTCAGGTAAAAAGCCTCTGTCATAGTCCTTCCCCTCTCTATATTCCTCTTTACCATGATCATGACCCCAGATACCTTCTTTGATGAGGTCTTGATTATAGTATCGAATATAGTCATAAGGTCACATCCAGACTTCTCCATACTGGCTATCTGCTGGCATATAAGCTTGAGTTCCTTATCCTTGATTTTTTTCTGCAATAGAATCTTCATATGTCACCATTCCATTTTCTATAGCCAGCCTTCTTATCCTCTTGGCCTCCCAGCCAGATTTTACAGCAGACCTAAGCTGGTCATCCATTTTTAAAATCTCATATATAAGGGTCCTAGACTCATCCTTTGACCCACTTATTATTAGCTTCTTCTTGACCAGGCGTTGGGCAATTACACCCACTAGGGCTGAATTAATCATATACCTGTCTATCCCCATATCCTCAAGCCTAACAATGGCTGAAATTGCATCATTTGTATGGAGGGTAGTAATTACAAGGTGGCCTGTGATAGCAGCCCTTAGGGCTATTTGCGCTGTATCTACATCCCTGATTTCACCCACCACTATACAGTCGGGGTCCTGCCTCAGAATTGATTTCAAGCCATTGTCAAACCTTAGTCCAGCCTTGTAATTTACCTGGACCTGGTTGATACCGTCTATCTTATACTCTACAGGGTCCTCTATAGTTGTTATATTAATACTCTTGTCTTTTAATTGATTGAGCAAGGAATATACGGTCGATGACTTACCACTGCCAGTCGGGCCTGATACTATAAGCATGCCACACTTTTGGTCTAGTATGCCCTCGATTATTTTCTCAGCACTTGTAGAAAAACCCAGCTCCCCCATGGTTTTTAAGGAGCTAGACTTATTTAGTATCCTCATAACCAGCTTTTCTCCATATATGGTCGGTATGGTACTCAACCTTATATCGATGTCCTGACCCCTGTATTCATAGCTAAAGCGACCATCCTGTGGTAGTCTCTTTTCAGTTATGTCACATGAAGCCCTTAGCTTGATTATAGTACTAATCTCATGGTGGTTAGTCAGTGACAGCCTATCAACCAAGACTAGGTCACCATTTGACCTATACCTGACCAGGATTTCCTTGCTAAAGGGTTCTATATGGATATCGCTTATATCAGCCTCTATTGCCTGACTGATTATATCATCCACCATCCCCTTGGCCATAGTTTCAGGATCCTTGTCCAGGTCCTTGTAGGACTGGTCTATCAGCCTCCTAATATTGTCCCTAGTATCAAGCCTGACACCTATCTCTCTTCCAGAAATGGCCCTAAGGCTATTTACCAGGCCTATATCGAATTCAGCCATAAGGATTACTAGCTTGGTATCACTAGCACTTAGCGGAAATATACAATACTTATCCGCCATTTTTTTGGGAACCACTGTCGACAAAATATTCTCCAAAATCCTCTACCCCCTTACTCACAGATATATAGACAAAAAAAATAAAAATAACCCCGAAAAGTTATTTTTATTTTAAAATTATATTTAGTTTATTTTTTACAGCTTACTATAGTTGGACAGGACCCTTTATCCCATCCTGATAAGTACATTTAACTATTCTGTATAGTATTAAAGTCTGCACGTGAGGTAGAAAACTCCAAGTGCTGGCCAGAGTCATCCGGACTAGGTGGCGTAAGAGATACTATATAGTCGCCTGTAGAAATTTTTGGCTTATTCTCCGTAGTAAAGAATTCTATGTCTCCAGACTCAGTCATGGTAAAGATATTAATTCTCCTATAGTCCATTACCCTATAGTATTCTTCTTCCGTTAGTTCCTCTGTAATCTGTGTTGCAGCGAAGTCATATCCATCTTCAACCAGTCTTATTAGACTCAGGTATGTGGCCCTGTAGTCTCCTAACCTCGGTACACCTATCTTCTGGAGTTCCTTAAAGTCAGACCTGACCTTGTCTCCCAAGACATTGATTATACAAATACTGCTAGTATGTTCAAATCTACTTACAAACTCATTGGATACCAGTATATTGTATAGGGGTATCGGAGTATTAAGGAGCATCTTCTTATAGATTACTAGGTCAAGGTTGTAGTTGGCAACCTCGTATAGGATTTCTCCCTGGTAGGTCTCAATATCTGTATTTATGACATTTTCTAGGTTTTTACCACTATAGTCAACTATTAGGCTAGGTACATCCCAATCCTTTAGGAACTTGGCCAAGGCTACAGAAAATGGATTTGACCCAACTATCACTAGGCCCGGCTTACCATCATGGGCTAGACCAAGTTTCTTAGCCAATGGTTGAATAGAAAATCCGTGGGCAATCACGGTAACTATTACCAAGGCAAAGGTAAGGGCTAGTAGGAGTTCAGCATCCTTATGGCCTTCCTCTACTAGGAGGTTACTGAAGTAACCTGTAACTGTAAGGGCAACTATACCCCTTGGGGCAATCCAGCCTATAAGGGTCTTTTCCCTAATATTCAAGTCGGTCCCTATGGTTGACAACCATATAGAAAGCGGTCTAACTATAAATAGCATAGACAAGACAAAAAGTATTATTTTTAGCTGGAATATATCAACTAGAATAGACCTTGATAGGGATGATGTCAGCATGACAAATACTGAAGATGTCAATAGTATTGATATATTCTCATTAAAGTGCTTTACCTGCTCTATAGATGATATATGCATATTAGCAAGGATTACACCCATTACTGTTACTGCTAAAAGTCCTGTCTCATGGGTAATAGATTCACTAAGACTGAAAGTTCCCAAAACCAGACATAGGACTATGGCCGACTTCAAATACTCTGGGAAGTAATTTTTCTGCAGTGCCCTACCGGTTCCTATACCCACTAGGCCACCAATCGCTACTGCTATTAAAACCCCTATACCAAACTTGACCAGTATGCCTGGACTCACACTTGTAGAGGTAAATACCTCTGCTGCCTCAAAGGACAGGACTGCCAGTATGGCCCCCATTGGGTCAACCAGGATACCCTCCCATTTTAAGATTGTAGATACCTTGGAATCTAGCTTGGCCTGCCTTAGTAGGGCAATTATTACAGTAGGTCCTGTAACTATTAAAAGTGCGCCTATAACTAGTGATGTAGTGATTGATAGCCCAGCTAGGAAATAGGCACTTAAGCTTCCCAAAATCCATGAAATCAAGGCCCCAAATACTACTATCCTCTTTATGGTCATCTTTGTATCGGTAATCTCCTTAAAGTCTAGGGACAAACTTCCCTCAAACAGGATTAGGGCTACCGATATAGATATTATTGACTTATATATGCTATCTCCCAAAACCTGGGATGGCACTATTATATTTAGAAATGGTCCAACAATTAGTCCTGCCAAACTCATTATTACTATAGCTGGTTTGGAAATCTTCCAAGCCAACCACTGTGAAAATACTCCTAAGAATATTATTAACGAAACTGCTAATGTGGCTGATATTTTCATCAAACCCCTCCCTTCCTTTATCTTTTTGAGAAAATAAGGGCTTCCTTCCTCTTAGGTGGCTTTGGCTTTGATTCCATATAGCCCAAAATCAATGGGGCTACTGACACGAAAGATTCTGGTATATTATATTCCTTCTTAAAATCTTCTCTGTTAAATATTTCCTGGCCAAAGCCTATCCAACAGGACCCGATACCCTTGCTAAAGCCAGCCAATATCATATTTTGAGCCAGACAGCAAGAATCCTCTATGTACCATGGAGAGCTCTTATCTCCAAATACTATAACTAGGTTTTTTGCCCCATAAAATAGGTTAAAGTCAGGATCCTTAAACCAGTTTATATATTTCTTATAGGCAGGTAGGTCATCTATTCTCGACAGGATGTCTACCTTTCCTATGTCCGACCACCTCTTGATTTCCTCAGGGTCCTGGATTACTACAAATCCCCAAGGCTGGCGGTACTGGCCTGTTGGGGCACACATACCTAGGTCGATCAATTCCATAATTTCATCATAAGTTAATTCCTGGTCAGTGAAGCTTCTAACACTCCTCCTAGACCTTATGCACTCTAATATATCCATATTATACCTCCCCTAGATTAAACTAATAAATTCAGGACTGGACTTGTATGATTATTCCAAATAAATTAACTGGACATGCCTCATAAATATCAAGTCCTTTGACCCTACTCTTCAGAAATCCTTGACTCCATCATATATATTAGGGATTCTGCTGGCATCTGACCAAGCTCAGCCAAATCACTTACATTCATCTTGGCTAGGTCACCATTGGCAGCAAGATACTGCAGCTGGTTGAATCTTGGATTTACAGATATTATATATTCCTTTAGGTAGCTAAACCTTTCAAAAAGTTCCTTTGCTTGTGTATCCAACCTGATACCTGACTTACTTTCAAAAATATTGTCCTGTGATTTCATCTTATAACCTCCTCTTATTTTTAAATGTACCGAGTCCTAACTATGTGCTTTTATAAGCCTTATTTATACTCTATACAATTTAATCTTCACATATTTTTAGCGTGATTTAATATTCCTTTTGTCCTTTATATTATACATAAAATTTGAGTTTTTATATATAAGTATAATTATTTTTTATCCATAAGTGGATGGATTAATTCATTTTTTTCGACTTTTTAGGATATACTCTTGAATTTTTATATGATATTTATAGGTATTTTTATAAGAGAGTCCCTATAATTTTTTGTAAAAATTTTCTATGAGCTTATATTCGGCTAAAAAATATAGGTCGTATTTCCCCCTATCAAGCAGGAAATCCACGACCTATTTTTATGCTAGTATTTTATTAATTTTCCTCTTCCTTACCAAACTTCTTTAGTAAGAACTGGCCACTCTTGTCACATGATAGGGCTAAAACTCCACCACACAAGAAGGACAAAATTACATGTATTATGTCACCACTCATAACATTTATACCCATTGAGGCTGCCCCAAATGTTGTAAAGCATCCAATAAAGGCACCCGGTATAAACCACAATTCCTTGGCCTTAGCCTGCCAACACATAGTTGCTGATATTACACCTGTCATTATAAAGGATACAGCTACTACATTTGGTACTAGACCAGATATATACATTGCTACAAGGGCAGATATCATACCTGATAAGGTAGACAAAATCGCTGTCTTGACACCCTCTAGACCGTGCTTACCAGAAGCAAAATATGCTGTACACCCAGCAAAACCTATCCAAGTAACAAGTCCTAGAGACTGGATTGAAGAAATTGCTCCCCATATACCACAACAAATACCTGTTCCCAAACCTAAAGCAAATAAAGCGCTCATCAAAATCCTCCCTACTTAATATTATTAAACTAACATCATTCCTACACTAGTATAGCATGCAGAATTAAGACTTGCAATTCTTTATTTCTTTAATTTATACCTATTTTTTCAGACTGGTATTTTATTTTTTTTAACCGGTCAATAAAGAGGGTCCAAGTAGGCATATAGGTAAATTTGTCCTAGTAGATAGCCCTGTCAAATACTCCCTTTAGGTAGGCTAAGACAACCCCATAGTTGGTGATTGGTATGCCAGATTGGCCTGCCAAGCCTATCCTATTCATCATATTATTTCTAGTCATCATGCAGCCACCACATTGGATCATCAGGGCGAACCTCGATAGGTCAGTCTCATCGAGCTTACCTTGAGAAAATTCAAAGGTCAGGTCCTTGCCCGTCTTTTGTCTTATTAGTCTTGGTATCAGTACTGTACCTATATCCTCATGTGATGTAGTATGGGTACAGGATTCGGCTATAAGGACCCTGTCTCCGTCCTTCAAGCTATCTAGGTAGGCCGCCCCCTCTAGAAATACACCTATATCACCCTTTTGTCTGGCAAATACTATAGAAAAGCTAGTCAAATCAATATTTCTTCCAGACTCATCCAGTATTTGAGCCACCTTGTCGAAAACCTTAGAGTCTGTAACTACCAGGTCTATAGACTGAATCTTATCAAGGGCAGCTTCAAGTTCTGTATCCTTTACGACTATAGAAATTATAGCTTCATCAAGGCAGGCCCTAACCATCTGGACCTGGGGTAGGATGAGCCTACCCTTTGGTGCCTCTGAATCTATAGGTACTACCAAGACTACTGTGTCACCAGGCTTGGCTAGTCCATCTAAGAGGCTCCTATCCTCTTCTAGCCTACCTATATTGTCTGCTATAAATCTAGATAGCATATCCTTTAAGGCCTGGTTGTCTTGTCCTATAGATGTAAATATGCAGTCAGATGCTTGCCCTATAGACCTTTTATAGTCATCTATATCTTCCAGGCTATCACACTTATTAAAAATATAAATGGCCCTTTTGTTAAGTTTTTTATACCTGTCCCTAGCATCTAGGAGGTCCTGTCTTCCTTCATATCCAGCATTAAACACATGGACAATTAGGTCAGCCTCCCCAATTTCTAGCTGGGTCTTCTTAACCCTCATTTGACCCAGGTAACCCAGGTCATCCAGGCCGGCTGTATCTATTATCCTCACTGGTCCATAGCCTATTAGCTCCATATTCCTTCCTACTGGGTCTGTCGTTGTGCCTGCATAGTCTGATACTATAGACATATCCTGGCCCAATATCAGGTTAAAGAGGCTTGACTTGCCACTATTTCTCCTACCTGCTAGGACTATGGTCTTCCTGTTTGCAATCGGCGTATTATTCATCCTAATTTCACCTATATATATAAGTCCCTGATTCCATCCTTTAGCTTGTTTATATTATCCAGGGTAAACTTCTTTATATCCTCTCTATCTATCTCATCTGCCTGGTCTCTGACGAACTTCTCCGCCTTTTCTAAGAATTCTTCATTACCATAGTCAACTGCATATTCCATTAGAGTTGTAAGGGCATTTGGCTTGCACATATAGTGGATTTTTTCCGACTTGGCAATGTTCATAAACTTTTCACCTGTACGTCCGGACCTATAGCAGGCTGTACAATAGCTTGGTATGTAGCCGTGGTCTATCAGGTCGTCGATTACCTCTATTGGCTTTCTGTCATCAGCCATCTCGAACTGGCCTATATTCTCACCGACCATAGACTCATGGTAGCCACCAACGCCAACACATGATCCTGCTGATATCTGTGAAATACCATATTCTATAAGTTCTTTTCTCATGTCCTCATCTTCTCTAGTTGACAGAATCATACCTGTGTATGGGACTGCCAGCCTAATGATGGCAACAATCTTTTTGAACATATCATCATCCAGTAGGTGGGGGAAGGTTTCAAGTGAAACTCCCTCGGCTGGACGTAGCCTTGGAACTGATATGGTATGGAAGCCTACACCGTACTTTTTCTCTAGGTGCTCGTTATGCATCATAAGTCCTAGGACTTCAAACTTAGGGTCTGCAAGACCAAATAAGACACCTGCTCCAACATCATCTATACCTGCCTCCATAGCCCTGTCAAAGGCTGTCAAGTGGTAATTATAGTCTCCCTTTAGGCAGTTTGGATGCATCCTTTCATAGACCTCCTTGTCGTATGTTTCTTGGAAAAGGATATAGGTTCCTATCTGAGCATCCTTTAGGGCCTTGTAGTTTTCAACAGTAGTAGCAGCTATATTCACATTTATCCTCCTGATGACCCCATTTTTTTCATAGGTATCATAGATGGTATTTATTGCCTCTAGAACATAGTCAATCGGACAGTTTAGAGGGTCTTCACCCGCTTCTAGGGCCAATCTCTTGTGGCCCATTTCCTCAAGAATTTCCACCTCACGCCTGATTTCATCCATAGTCAGACGCTTCCTATTAAATTTATTCTTACATTTGTATCCACAGTATATGCAGTTATTCACACAATAGTCGCTAATATATAAAGGTGCAAACAATACTATCCTGTTTCCATAGACATCCCTCTTGATCCTACCTGAAACCTCATAAAGTTTCTGGACCTGGTCTGGGTCCTTGATTTCAAGCAGGGCTGCAATCTCAGCATGGTCAAGCCCCTTCTTATGTGTGGCCTTTTCCAATATCCTGTCAATGTCTTCTCTACTAGTATTTTTTGCACCATCAATTAAAGATAGAATATAGTCTCTATCTATACTTACATTTTCGTCAAATCTCTTCCTATTCATCTTGTCCACCTTTCAAATTAGAAATTCTTTTTTGTCAGATTTTTAATACATTTAATAGACTTACCAAGAAGGGTTATAAATATATTTTAACCCTAGCTCGACTAGTCGCACATCTTGCTATCTCCCCTGGACATATCTGCCCTATACCCATAGGCTTCTAGCTCCTGCCTTATCAACCTCAGTGATTCAGCAGATTCACTGCCCGTACTTTTTTTATTATTGTAAAGGCTGTAGTCACCCCTGTACTTTATTGGGGTCAAATTTGGCATTATCACATTTGCGCCAGCATCCAAGCCCTTCTTCCTACCCATCTGGCCTATGCTTGCAAGGGCCGTAGTTGCAGGTAGTAGTACCTTTGGCAGCAAGAGCCTTATAAGGGCCAGCATTAACACCGTCTGGTCTAAAGTCCCAGGTGAATAGTCCTTCATAGAGGTACTTGAATGTGGTATAAAAGGACCTATACCTATCATTTCAGGCTTCAAGTCCTTTAAGAACCTAAGGTCACGAGCATAGTCCTCGTTGGTATACCATGGTAGACCAACCATAAAGCCTGCCCCAGTCTGAAAACCCGTATATTTCAAGCTACGTAGACATCCAACCCTAGAATCAAGGCTAGAAAATGGATGTAGCCACCTATACAGGCTTGGGTTTGAGGTTTCATGTCTAAGCAAATACCTGTCAGCTCCAGCCAGCTTTATTGACCTGTAGGACTCTATTGGCCTCTCACCTAGAGACAGGGTTATAGCCACATCAGGAAATAGTTTCTTTACAGCTTTTACGATATCACAGATACGCTTATCTGTAAAGTATGGATCTTCTCCACCCTGGAATACAAATGTTCTAAAACCAAGCCTGTAGCCTAACTTACAGGTATCTAATATTTCCTTTTTTGTCATCCTATACCTCTTGACATCCTTGTTGAAGGTATTGATACCACAGTATTTACACTCTCTTTTACAGTAGTTTGTAAACTCTATTAGGCCCCTCATATATACAGTCTTGCCATAATGACTGTTCCTGGTATTATAAGCTAGGCCAAGCAGGTAGTCCCTGTCCTCGGAGTCCATATTATCCAAGAGATATACCAAGTCCTCTTCCCTAAGGTCATGATCAAAATAAAGGTCATTTATTAGCTTATATACTCTTTTATTCATAAACTATCATTCTTTCTATAAAATATATCTTTAATAGGCTACCCATACCTACCTTGAAATTGCCGTCTTTACTGTGACCCCCTCTAGGTTACCCAACCTACCTGTCATGGTATTTATCTGGTCCATAGTACCAACTACTGTGATACTGATGACTGACATACACTTGTCCTTAAGCGGCAGACCCATCCTACCCCTGACAAGGTCATGGTATTCAGCAACAATCCTATTAAATTGACTCTGAGACCTAGTAGGGTCCTCCAAGATTGCACCTATAACGGCTACTCTTTCGTCCATAATTCCACCTCCAAAAGTCATCTACTTCTTACCTAAAAATTATATCATAAAGTATAGGCTTTTAATACATGTATGTGTATAAAAAAGAAGTCCCCCTAGCAGTAGTTTAGCTATTGCCAAGAGAGACTCCCTTACTAATCATATATTTAGTGTTTTTGTGTTTTTATTTGTTTTAGATTTATGTTTATTTTAAAGTTTTTATTTATGTGCTTTTTGTAAAATTTGCATGCCTTGTTAGGGGGCAGCTTTTCGTTTTTATAGATTGCTTAATTCTAAGCAGCCTTCTTCCAGATACCGTAGATCATACCTGATATCACTGTACCTATAATAATTGATAAGAAGAAGAACAATACATGGTGAGGGTTCATTACGAAGGCAACCAAAACACCACCGTGTGGAGCTGGGGCATTTACATGCCATAGCTGAGTTAAACCACCTGCAATAGCTGAACCTATCACGGAGCTCACGATTACTCTTACTG
>NZ_CDRRTB010000053.1:0-11384 GCF_977045075.1 Peptostreptococcus sp.
ACCCTTCATCAGTGTAAGCTAAAATTACTAAAACAAATCAAACAATCAATGGAAAATGGACTTTTTATAAAAAATACAACAAAAAAACGGAAGGAGTTAGAAAATATGACCTTTAAATACGAATCAGACTTTGAGGAAACGTTAATAAACCTCTTATCTAACAAGGGATGGGAAAAGGATGTTATAAAATATCCCACAGAATCTGAGCTATTACAAAACTGGGCAAATATACTGTTCGATAATAACCGTGGTATCGATAGGTTGAATAATTATCCCTTGACTGAAGGTGAAATGCAACAGATTTTAGAACAAATTAACTCCTTGCGTACACCTATAAAACTCAATGAATTTATAAACGGAAAAACTGTATCCATAAAAAGAGATAACCCTGATGATTTAGAACACCTTGGTAAAGAAATTAGTTTAAAGATATATGATAGAAGAGAAATAGCAGCAGGTCAAAGTAGGTATCAGATTGTTCAGCAACCAGTATTTCCAAGTAAGACAAAGATATTGAATGACCGTCGTGGAGACTTAATGCTATTAATTAATGGTATGCCAGTAATTCATATTGAACTAAAGAAAAGTGGTGTTCCGGTCAGTCAAGCCTGTAATCAAATTGAAAAGTACTCAAAAGAAGGAATATTTACAGGTTTATTTTCCCTTGTTCAAGTCTTTGTGGCTATGACTCCTAATGAAACTAGATATTTTGCGAATCCAGGACCAGATGGAAGGTTTAACTCAGACTATTATTTTAAGTGGGCAGATTTTAATAATGAACCTATAAATGATTGGAAGGAAATAGCATCCTCATTATTATCTATTCCAATGGCTCACCAATTGATTGGTTTTTATACAATTGCTGATGAATCAGATGGTATTTTAAAGGTAATGCGTAGTTACCAATATTATGCTGCAAATGCAATTTCAGATAAAGTAGCAAAGATTAAGTGGGATGAAAGCAACCAGCGTGGTGGCTTTATTTGGCATACGACTGGTTCTGGTAAGACAATGACAAGTTTTAAGTCAGCCCAACTTATTGCTGATTCACAAGAAGCAGATAAAGTTGTATTTTTAATGGATAGAATTGAACTAGGGACTCAGTCTTTGGGTGAATACCGTGGATTCGCTGGAGAATCTAAGGGGATAAGTAATGAAGAGTCTAGTGTAAAGTCTACTGAAAATACTTATACACTTATTTCCAAACTAAAGAGTGATTCTTACCTTGATACCTTGATTGTTACTTCTATTCAAAAGATGAGTAGGATAAAGGACGAAGAAGAGGGACTTAAAGCTGATGATATAGAAAAAATCAATAAAAAACGTATTGTATTTATAGTGGATGAGGCACATAGGTCAACTTTTGGAGAAATGCTTCAAACTATTAAAAATACTTTTCCAAAGTCTGTTTTCTTTGGATTTACGGGAACACCTATACAGGATGAAAATGAAAAGAAAATGAGTACTACAATTTCTGTTTTTGGTGACGAACTTCATAGGTATAGTATTGCTGATGGTATAAGGGATAAGAATGTCCTTGGATTTGATATATATAAAGTCATGACCTTTAGAGATAGTGATGTACGTCGAAGTGTTGCAATGGAAAGGGCAAAAGTCAAGGATCGTGAAGATATAAACTTCGATGAAAGAAAAAAAGAAATATATTTTGACTATATGGATTCTTCAAAAGTTAAAATGGCTGGCTACACTAATGATGATGGCAAATATATCAAGGGTATTGAAGACTTTCTACCTAATTCACAATATGCAATATCAGAGCATAGAAACAAGGTTATAGAGGATATAGCGGATAAGTGGTTCGATTTAAGCCGAGGGTCGAAATTTCATGCTATTTTGGCAACTAGTAGTATACCGGAGGCAATAGAATATTATCATTTATTTAAAGAAAAGTTGCCTTGGTTGAAGACAACATGCCTATTTGACCCCAATATTGATGCTAAGGGTATTTCTGAAAAAGAACGCGACAAAGCACAGTATAAACAAGATGGTCTAGTAGAAATTATAGATGATTATAATAAGAGATATGAACAAAATTTTTCTCTAGGAACACATGCGGCCTTTAAAAAGGACCTTGCTTTGAGATTGGCACATAAAGAATACTATAAGGCTATTGATAGGCAACCTGATAAGCAGCTTGACCTCCTAATAGTTGTAGATCAAATGCTCACTGGCTTTGATTCAAAGTGGGTGAATACTTTGTATATCGATAAGATGATGGAGTATGAAAACTTAATACAGGCATTTTCAAGGACTAATAGGCTATTTGGGCCAGATAAACCATTTGGGACGATTAGGTATTATAGAAAACCTCATACAATGGAAAGAAATATAAACCAAGCAGTAAGTCTTTATTCCGGAAATAAATCTATAGGGCTTTTTGTAAATAAGATACACAAGAATATAGAAAAAATGAATGTATTATTTGCTGATATAAACGAATTATTCAAAAATGCAAATAGGGCGGACTTTTCAAAGCTTCCAGATGATAAAAGGGTTGTTGCCAAGTTTGCTTCTCTATTCAAAACACTGAATGAGCATTTAGAGGCAGCAAAGATACAGGGATTCAAGTGGTCAAATCCTTCATGTGAAATTGAAAAAGAAAATGGTGAAAAAGATCTAGTTACACTGGATTTTGACGAAACACAATATCTTGTTTTAGTTCAGAGATATAAAGAAATACATCGTAATGATTCTGAATCAATTAAGGAAGATGTACCATTTTATCTTGAAGGATACATCACTGAAATTGATACAGGAAGAATAGATTCTGACTATATGAATAGCAGGTTTGAAAAGTATATAAAGGTATTACATAATGATGAGATATCGAAGGAATTTAAGGAAGATGCATTAAATGACCTTCATAATACTTTTGCAACATTAAATCAAGAAGAACAAAAATATGCAAATATTTTTCTACATGACCTACAAAGAGGTGATGTATTCCTTAAAGAAGGTAAAACTTTTAGAGATTACATAACTGACTATCAGTTTAAGGCAAAGAATGACCAAATCCATAGATTTGCAGAGGCACTAGGTTTAGATGAAGAAAAGCTTAGGACCATGATGGACTTAAAATTGACTGAAAGTACCATAGATGAGTTTGGAAGACTCGAAATCTTGAAAGCTACCAAGGATAAAGATAAAGTAAAGGCTTATTTCCAAAAGAAAGAGGGAATTGAAATAAGCAAAGCTAGAGCAAATATTAAGGCTGACAAGTTGATTCGTGAGTTTATTTTAAAGGGTGGTATTGATATCTAGTTAGTAACATCAGACATTTTAGTTATTTCAAAAAAATAATAGGGCATTTTCCTTGTCAACGTGAGCCATTTTCTATAAATGGGAGGAAAAAATGAAAAATAAGAAAGAAAATACAGAGTTATTCTGTGATTATTACGAAAAATGGATTTCTGTATATAAGGAAGGCGCTATTAGGGATGTAACCTTAGATAAGTATAAAATGACTCAAAGATGGCTTAAAAAACTTGCTCCAGACTTGAAATTATCTGGACTCAACAGAATTTCATACCAACAGATTTTAAATGACTATGCTATAACTCATGAGCGACAAACAACTATGGATTTTCACCACCAATTAAAGGGGGCCATTTTAGATGCTGTTGATGAAGGCTTGATTGACAGAGATCCAACTAGGAAGGCCATAATTAAAGGCAAGACTCCGAGCGAGAATAAGAAAATAAAATACTTAAACCAGTTTGAATTACATACGCTTATTTCTACACTCAACCTATCTTCTGAGATAAGTTGGGATTGGTTTATATTACTTGTTGCTAAGACAGGTTTAAGGTTTTCAGAGGCACTTGCCCTAACACCAAAGGATTTTGACTTTGCACATCAGTCAATTTCTGTAAGTAAGACATGGAACTATAAGGGTGAAGGGGGATTTATGCCGACAAAGAACAAGTCATCAGTTAGAAAAGTTCAGATTGATTGGCAAATGGTAATTCAATTTTCTGAACTAATTAAAGGCTTATCAGAAGAGGAGCCAATATTTGTAAAAGGAAAAGTTTATAATTCGACTGTTAATGATATATTATCTAGATATTGCAAAAGAGCAAATGTACCTGTAATTTCAATTCATGGGCTAAGGCATACTCATGCATCAATACTCTTGTTTGCAGGAGTTTCTATTGCTAGTGTTGCAAGACGCTTAGGACATTCTAGTATGAACACGACTCAAAAAACATACTTACACATTATTCAGGAGTTGGAAAATAGGGATATTGATTTGGTAATGCGCTCATTATCAGTTTTAAACTAGTATAAAAAATATAATGGCTTACGTTGGTAAAACCAAACACCAAAAAAGTGTAAAGGTAAAATACTTTACACTTTTTTCTTAAAATGCTTGACTTTTTATAAACCTTGGTTTATCATATTACTTATGTAAAGTGTAAGACCTTTACAGATAGGAGGCAGTATGGATATTCAAAAGATGGTAGAAATCGAAATACTGTATAGTCAATACGGTCCCTTGTTGACAGACAAGCAAAGGGATATCTTGTCTATGTACTATGAAGAGGACTACTCACTAGGAGAGATCAGTAATATACTAGGGACATCTAGGCAGTCCATATTTGATTCCTTGAAGAGGTCGGAGAAGTCTCTAAGAGACTATGAGGCCAAGCTAGGTATGGTAAAAAAGTTCAAGAATATAGATGAAGAGATTAACAAGCTAGCTGATAAGGTAGAAAACTTAGGCAAGAAAAGTGGTAACCTTGAGGAATCAAGTCAGCTTATAGAATTAATTGACAAGATTAGGGAGTTGATATAATGATATTTGAAGGATTATCAGATAAACTTCAAAACGCATTTGGAAAACTTAGGTCTAAGGGAAAACTGACTGAGGCTGACGTTAAGACAGCCATGAGAGAAGTTAAGATGGCCCTTTTGGAGGCGGATGTTAACTTCAAGGTTGTAAAGGACTTTGTGAAGGTTGTCCAAGAGCGTTGTGTAGGCGAAGAGGTACTAAAGAGCTTGACACCAGGTCAGATGGTGGTAAAGATTGTAAATGAAGAACTTACAGCCCTTATGGGGGATGTACAGAGCAAGCTTACATATTCACCACAGCCACCGACTGTTATAATGATGGTTGGTCTACAGGGTGCAGGTAAGACTACAACTTCTGGTAAGCTGGGTGGTTACCTAAAGAAGGAAGGCAAGTCGCCACTACTGGTTGCCTGTGACGTTTACAGGCCAGCAGCCATTAAGCAGCTTCAGGTTGTGGGTGAAAAGCTAGACCTACCAGTATTTACTATGGGAGACCAGGTTTCACCAGTGGAGATAGCCAAAAAAGCCCTTGAACATGCTAAGAGCCACTCAAATGATGTGGTTATTATAGATACAGCAGGTAGACTACATGTTGATGAAGTCTTGATGCAGGAGTTAAAAGATATAAAAACTCAGGTAAATCCTCAGGAAATTTTATTGGTAGTTGACTCAATGACGGGTCAGGATGCTGTAAATGTTTCTGAGAGTTTTAATGAGATACTTGGTGTTGACGGGGTAGTTTTAACTAAGCTAGACGGTGATACCAGGGGTGGTGCAGCCTTATCAATAAGGGCTGTAACACAGAAGCCTATCAAGTTTATAGGTATGGGAGAAAAGCTTGATAACTTGGAACCTTTCTATCCTGATAGGATGGCCTCTAGAATACTTGGTATGGGAGACGTACTAAGTTTGATAGAAAAGGCTGAATCAGCCCTTGATATGGAAAAGGCCAAGGAGTTAGGTCAGAAGTTAAAGAAGAATGAAATGGACTTTGAAGACTTCTTGATGCAGCTAGAACAGGTTCAAAACCTGGGCCCACTAGACAAGCTTTTAGAATTAGTGCCTGGTATGGGTAACCTAAAGGGTCAGATAGGTGACCTGGACAGCAAGGGCAAGGAAATAAATAGGACTAAGGCTATTATCCAGTCCATGACCCTAGAGGAGAGAAGGAATCCACAGATTCTAAATGCCTCTAGAAAGAAGAGGATAGCAAGAGGTAGTGGTACTAGTGTCCAGGATGTGAACAGACTGATTAAGCAGTTTAATGAAATGAAAAAAATGATGAAGATGTTCCAGTCAAGTGGAATGATGGGCAAGATGAAAAAGGGTGGTTTCCCTGGTATGCCTAAGTTACCTTTCTAGGTTAGCATATTCATTGTTTAGAATAAATTATATTAATATTAAATTTTTGGAGGTATTTTGAAATGGCAGTTAAGATAAGATTAAGAAGAATGGGAACTCATAAGAGACCTTTTTACAGAGTAATAGTAGCAGATGCTAGATCGCCGAGAAACGGTAGATTTATTGAAGAAATAGGATACTATAACCCATTAACAGAACCTAAGCAGGTTAAGATTGACGAAGAAAAGGCAATCAAGTGGTTGGTAACAGGTGCGCAGCCTACTGAAGTTGTTAAGAAGTTATTCGTATCAAACGGAATAATTGAAAAGTTTGAAGCAGCTAAAGAATCTAAGTAATTTTTGGTGGAGACGATAATATGAAACAACTAGTAGAAGGAATAGCAAGAGCTCTTGTTGACAATCCTGATAAAGTGCTAGTCGAAGAAATTGTGGACGGCAAGGAGATCCTACTTAAGCTAAAGGTTGATGACTCGGATATGGGTAAGGTAATCGGCAAGAAGGGGAGAATTGCTAAATCAATAAGAACTGTATTAAAATCAGTGTCCAACAAGAAGAAAGTAAATGTAACATTAGAAATAGTAGAGGATTAGGCTTGCCTAATCCTTTTTTACTAAAAAATATATTTATCTTAGTGACTAGGCTTATTTAAGAGGAAAGCATTAACAGAAGTGCTAGGAGGTAATTAAGTGACTGATAAATTGGAATATTTTAAGCTAGGTAAGATAGTGACTACCAGGGGCTTAAAAGGAGAAATTAAAATATACCCCCATACAGACAAGATAGATAGGTTCAAGGACCTTGAATACTTTTTTATAGCCAATGATAGGGAACACAAGTACCTAGTAGAAAGAGCTGTAACTGCATCCAACAATTCTATAGTTGTTAAGTTGAAAGGCTATGACACTATTGAATCGGTTCAGGCCCTGATTGGTAAGTTTATATTTGTCGATAGGGACAAATCATATCAACTGGATGAGGATGAATTTTTTATAGCTGATATGATTGGTATGGATGTGGAGACCCTAGATGGTCAAAAGGTTGGAAAATTAGTCGATGTTCTGCAATATGCAGCAAATGACGTATATGTGGTTAAGGGAGAGGATTCTAAGGAGTACCTTATCCCTGCAACATACGAAATTGTGCCGGATATTGACACAAAAAATAGGTTGATGAAGATCAAGCCTATACTGGGACTTTTGGACTAATGAGAATACACGTGATGACACTTTTCCCAGATATATTTGCTGCATACATAGGGGAAAGCATGATAAAAAAAGCAATAGACAATGGAATTTTAGAGATTAATTTATTTAATATTCGAGATTTTTCGGAAAATAAGCATAAGAAGGTAGACGACTATCCATTTGGGGGAGGGGCAGGCATGGTGATGACAGCCCAGCCTATTATTTCCACATATGAGCATATAGTTGATACTTACGGTCTAGACAAGCCTAGAGTTATATATCTTTCACCTAAGGGTAGGATATTTAACCAGGAAATGGCTAAGGACTTTGCGCATTCTGATGACTGTATCTTTCTGTGTGGCCACTATGAGGGCATAGACCAGAGGGTTATAGATATGATAGTTACTGAAGAAATATCAATCGGTGACTATGTACTTACTGGAGGAGAGCTCCCCGCCCTGACCATGATTGATGCCATATCTAGGTTGATACCAGGTGTTTTAAATAGGAATGAGAGCTTTGAGGATGAAAGCTTAGAGAATAATCTACTTGAGTATCCCCAGTATACTAGGCCCAGAGACTTTAGGGGGGTGGAAGTACCACCTGTCTTAGTGTCAGGCAATCATGGTAACATAGACAAGTGGAGACTAGAAGAGTCTAAGAAGATAACGAAGGATAGGAGGCCAGATTTATGGGACAAGTACCAGGCCTCTCACAGGGAAGATAATAAAAAAAAGAGACGAACTCGAAAGGCGGATTAATATGGAAAATAGAAAAAAAGTTAAGGCGATAGGTATAGAGACCTTTGTCTTTCTAACGATATTTATTGGAGGATTTTCTTGGTTAGGTAGTGTGATGGGTGTAGGACCAATGTTTAAGACAATGATGGCTACAGCTCATGACCTCCTACTGAATACAGTATTTTTAATAATGGCGATGGCAGTTCTAGCGGGTGCTATCAGTAGTTTACTATCAGAATTTGGGGCTATAGCCTTGATCAACAAAATATTTGCACCTTTGATGAAGCCAATTTGGGGCCTACCAGGAGCAAGTATAACTGGTGTTGTTGCTACATACCTATCTGATAACCCAGCAATTATACCATTCGCTAAGGATAAGACATTTACACAGTATTTCAAGAAATACCAGGTACCAGCCCTTTGTAACATAGGTACAGCTTTTGGTATGGGTCTTATAGTTACAACGTTTATGATAGCCCAGGGTAAGGAATATATAGTACCAGCCTTAATAGGTAATGTGGGAGCTATAATAGGTTCTATTATAAGTGTTAGACTAATGTTAAGACAGACTAAAAAGTACTATGGTGCCCAGGCCATGGAGCCATATGATGAAAGTCTAAGTGGGGCTGACATGGATAGTCAGGCAGAGTTTAGGCTAGTAAGAGAAGGTAACCTATTCCAGAGAGTTCTAGACTCATTACTAGAGGGTGGTAAGAACGGTGTTGAAATGGGTGTAGCTATTATACCAGGTGTTTTAATCGTTTGTACCCTAGTTATGATGCTAACTTTTGGACCAGGAGAAAAGGGATATACAGGCGCTGCCTATGAGGGTGTAAAGTTGCTTCCATATATAGGACAGAAGATAAGTTTTATACTTGAACCACTATTTGGATTCAAGTCACCAGAGGCTATAGCCTTCCCAATAACAGCCCTAGGAGCAGTTGGAGCGGCTATCTCACTAGTACCAGAGTTTATTAAAAACGGGGCAATAGCTCCAAATGATATAGCTGTATTTACAGCAATGGGTATGTGTTGGTCAGGCTACCTAAGTACTCATATAGGTATGATGGATGCCCTAAAGTCAAGAGACCTAGCAGGTAAGGCAATCCTTGCCCACACAATAGGAGGTTTGTGTGCAGGTATTTCTGCTCACATAATATTTATGCTAATTGCCCACTAAAGACAATTTATTAAAACTTAATTAGACATGAAAAAGGCTATGCTTAAAATCTTATATTTAGAGCATAGCCTTTCTTTTATCTAATTTATGTATAGATTTTTCTTGCTAGAGGGGGCTATTTAACAAGGGCCTTGTGGAATTTCTTTTTACCCTTCTTAATTATAACACCTTCCTTAAGGTCATCTAGGCTGATTGTAAGGTTAAGGTCATCAACCTTCTTGTCAGAAATCGTAAGACCTCCCTGCTGAACAAGCCTTCTTACTTCACTCCTAGATGGTACTAGATCACATTCTAGCATTAGGTCAGTAACATTTATTACACCATCAGTAAGCTTAGTTGGGTCTATTTCAGTAGTAGGCATATTAGAATCATCTGCACCACCAGCAAATAGGGCCTTAGATGCTTCCTGAGCCTTCTTGGCATCTTCTTCAGAGTGGACTAGTTTAGTCATTTCATAAGCAAGTAGTTCCTTTGCTTCGTTTAACTTGGCACCCTCCCAGGCTTCCATAGGCTTGATTTCTTCAAGTGATAGGAAAGTTAACTTCTTGATGAAGTTGATAACATCAGCGTCATCTACATTTCTCCAGTACTGGTAGAAGTCAAATGGGGAAGTCTTGTTAGGGTCAAGCCATACAGCTCCACCTGCAGTTTTACCCATCTTAGTTCCGTCTGCCTTTGTAAGTAGAGGAATTGTCATTGCATGGGCATCTTGACCTAGCTTTCTACGGATTAATTCAGTACCGCCAAGTAGGTTAGACCACTGGTCGTTACCACCTAGCTGTATGTTACATCCGTATTCTCTAAATAGGTGGTAGAAGTCATATGACTGCATTACCATGTAGTTAAATTCAAGGAATGATAGGCCCTTTTCCATCCTGTTCTTGTAGCATTCAGCCCTTAGCATGTTGTTAACAGAGAAGTGTGGACCAACCTCTCTTAACATTTCTATATAGTTAAGCTGAAGTAACCAATCTGCATTGTTGACCATAATAGCCTTGTCATCACTGAAGTCTATAAATTTAGACATCTGGACCTTGAAACAGTCACAGTTGTGCTGGATAGTTTCCGGTGTCATCATAGTACGCATATCAGTACGGCCAGATGGGTCACCTATATAACCTGTACCACCACCGACTAGGACAACTGGCTTGTTACCGGCTAACTGTAGCCTTCTCATTAAGGCTAGGGCCATGAAATGACCAACATGTAGTGAGTCTGCTGTAGGGTCAAAGCCTAGATAGAATATTGCCTTACCAGTATTTACTAGATTTTTAATTTCTTCTTCGTTTGTTATTTGGGCAATTAAGCCACGTGCTTGTAGTTCTTCAAAAACTCCCATTAGTACACCTCTTTCTTAAAAATAATATTCCTAAATCAAATAAGTATATAATTTTGTAATAAGTCCACATATATTATACACTATATAAATACAAAATAAAAGTGGGGCAAATTATAAAAGGCTTCCTACACCTGTGTAAGAAGCCTTAATTATCAGTTTGTATTAGGGCTCCTTTTATTATCAATGGAAATAGAGCCACTAGATTTTGCTATGTGACCCTTAACTCTTATAATAATAAACGTAACCAAAAATTGCCATATTTAACTTGCTTGTTGAAATGTCTATATTGTTTCTTTTCATTTTGGTTACCTCCCTTAAAAATTTATTAGTAATTGTAACACTTATTACTGATATTGTCAATATAATTCCTAATATTTTTGAAATTCATAGATAGTTCTATCCTATTTTGTAGGTGGAAAATAAATGGTTTATTTAGGTATTTTTTTGTACTCTCAATATTATGGTAGGATATATTTTTCCTAATATTTACTAGTAGTGATTGTATATACTGATACGGCTATTAAGTTTGCATTTGAAGTATACTTCCTATTTTTTCAAAACCAAGCAATATAGACAAGAAAATTTTTTATGAAAAAATGATAAAATAGCATTAAAAGTATTGACAATACTATTATCTAAGGGTATAATGTAATGGTTATTGAGTACGGGCGTACCTCTTTTACAAAGGTCAAGTATTTATGTACGTCTATGATATTAGGAGGAAGAAATGAACGAATTAATTAAGGCTATTGAAGCCGCACAGGTAAA
>NZ_CDRRTB010000054.1:0-11292 GCF_977045075.1 Peptostreptococcus sp.
TTTGCTAGCTCATCTAGCAGCTTGTCATTTAGGATCCTAATATGAGTTCCCTTCATACCAAGCGACCTAGACTCTATTACTCCTGCACTTTCAAACTTTCTAAGTGCATTTACTATTACAGACCTAGTAATTCCAACCTTATCTGCTATCTTACTAGCAACTAGTAGACCCTCATTACCATCTAATTCATTAAATATATGTTCTATTGCTTCAAGCTCAGAATATGAAAGTGTTCCTATAGCCATCTTAACAACGGCCTTCTTCCTCATATCTTCTTCCATCTCTTCACTTATAGCCCTTATGATTTCTAGGCCTACAACAGTCGCTGCATATTCAGCAACTACTAGGTCTTCATCAACAAAAGCCTTATTATACCTAGATAATAGTAGTGTTCCTAGTCTTTCACCACTTCCAAATATAGGTACAACTGTCGTAAACTTAGCCAACCTATTTTGTTCATGTGGGAAGAACTTTAGGGCCTCTTCTCCAGATATATTTTCTCTGGTTTCTAATATCTTCAGGATATTTTCAGTATACTCAACTGGGAACACGTTCTTATTGCTATCTTCGTCGATGATTATTGAACTGTCCTCTGGCTTCTGTAGATGGTGTCCTAATACCTTACCCTTCAAGCTAACTATGTAGACATTTGAATCCAGTACATCGCTTAAGATAACTGATAGCTGTTCAAAGGAAACAGATGTCCCAGCATTAGACTGAAGTGTCTTGTTTATCTTTCTCGTATTTAACAACAAATCACTTGTCATGTGGTAACCCTCCTAATTTTATTAATTATTATATATTTATTTACTGATCTTATTTATAATTGTCCAAACCAACCTGTATGAAACCTTATTTTTTTAAAATACACACAATTCAAACAATACAATACAAGTTAAGATTACCACACTATGTATATTTTTTCAACTATTTTGACAAGTATTTTTATAATTTTCATTCTATTCTAATAACTTTTTAATTCAAAGTTTGTTTTAAGGCATTCAAGTTACTTGGTCTTGGCCTTTTTTTCCTTTTTATTAGTTATGCAATCCTTGTTAGAACAGATGGACTTACTTTCCTTCTTAGTAACCTTTTCAACCATATGAGAACCACACTCAGGACAGACTTGACCTGTAGGCTTGTTCCATTCTACAAAGTCACAATCAGGGAAGTTGCTACATCCATAGAATACCCTACCCCTTTTTGACTTTCTAAGTATTATGTCTCCATCTCCACACTTTGGACATTTTACTCCAACCTTGTCTACTATAGGCTTGGTATTCTTACATTCTGGATAGTTTTTACAGGCCATGAACTTACCAAACCTGCCATGCTTGATTACCATGTTAGACCCACAAAGTTCACAGATTTCATCAGTTTCTTCGTCCATATTAATCTTCTCTATATTTTCAATAGCCTCTTTTATAGAAGAAGCCAGTGGGGCATATGATTCAGAAACAACATTTTTCCAATCTTCAAGACCCTCTTCAATCTTATCTAATCTCGATTCCATCTGGGCTGTATAGTCAACATCTGTCAACATTTCAAAGTTTTCTTCTAAAATATCTGTTACTATCTTCCCAAGCTCTGTTGGCTTGATTGCAGGCCCCTCTTTTTCTACATAGCCTCTAGTTAGGATAGTACCTATAGTAGGTGCGTATGTGGAAGGTCTACCAATCCCTAGTTCTTCAAGCGTTTTTACCAGACTTGCCTCTGTATACCTTGGTGGTGGCTGGGTAAAGTGCTGCTTAGGATCTACCTCCTTAACTGGTAGTTTATCATTAAGCTTGATTTCTGGTAGGATTTTATCCTCCCTATCATAATAGTCATATACCTTGGTAAAACCATCGAAAACCTGCTTTGAACCTGACGCCTTGAAAGTATATTGTCCGATAGTGGCCTCTATACTCATACTTTCATATAGGGCATCTGACATCTGACTAGCTACAAACCTCTTCCATATTAGGTTGTAAAGCTTGTACTGGTCTGTTGATAAAGAAGCCTTTATTTCTTCTGGGTGCCTATAAACAGATGTAGGTCTAATAGCCTCGTGGGCATCCTGGGAATTAGTCTTAGACTTGGACTTCTTGTCCTTGCTTGCTGAATGGTACTTTTGACCATATGAGCTCAATATAAAGTCCTTGGCAGAAGACTTTGCTTCTTCAGACAGCCTCTGTGAATCAGTTCTAATGTAAGATATCAAACCTACACTACCTTCACCCTTTATATTTACACCTTCATATAGTTCCTGGGCTACCTTCATAGTTTTCCTTGTAGTGAATCCCAGCCTATTTACAGCCTCCTGCTGAAGTACAGAGGTAGTAAAAGGCTTGACTGTAGCCCTCTTCCTAGTCTTTGTATCTATATTCTTAACAAGAATTTTTGATCCCTTTATATTTTCAATGATCTCATTGACCTGGTCTTCATTGTCCAAGTCTAACTTCTTACCATCTATACCATAAAAAGAAAAATCAACTGGACATCCTGCCACCTCAGAAACTAGGTCTAAAGACCAGTATTCAACAGGTACAAAGTTCTCAATTTCTGTTTCCCTATCACATACCAATTTAGTAGTAACCGACTGGACCCTACCAGCACTTAGACCTCTCCTTATTTTCTGCCATAAGATTGGACTAATCTGGTATCCCAATAGCCTATCCAAGACCCTTCTTGCCTGCTGGGCATCAACTAAATCAATATTTATCGATCTTGGTTTCTTGATAGCCTTCTTGATTGTATCCTTTGTAATTTCATTAAATTCTATCCTACATTGGCTCTCAGGATCTATTTCAAGTAAATAAGATAGGTGCCAGGAGATTGCCTCTCCCTCTCTATCGGGGTCGGTTGCTAGATATATTTTCGAAGCCTTTTTAGCTTCCTTTTTAAGGTCCTTTATTATTGGACCCTTTCCCCTAATGTTTATATACTCGGGTTCAAAATTATTATCTATATCGACACCCAGCCTACTCTTGGGTAAATCTCTTATATGTCCTACAGATGCCTTTACAACATAGTGGTTTTTGCCTAGAAATTTTTCGATAGTCTTTGCCTTCGCTGGAGACTCGACTATTACTAAAGCTTTTGGCACAAACAACACCTCCATTTATTTATATTATAAGGATCCTATTTAATTCGTAGGTATTTATGCCTACTTCTAAAATATAATCCATCATAGTCAAATTATTGACATAAAATATGACATCCCCTATCTCAATATTAAGGTAGAGGGAAATCTTGTCAATATCTAGGGCTCCTTTTTCAGACAAGAGCTTTAAAATAGCCTGCTCATGTTCAGAAAATTGTTGCCTTTTTAACTTATCATTTCTAATATTATCACAAACAGAGTCAATATTACTAGCATTTTTCTTAATTTTTTTGTTATTTAAGGAATCAAAAGAATAAAAGCTTTCATAATCTTCTAGTATGTCTCGGCTAGTCAGTACTATTTTACCCCCCTTACTTATCATCTCATTGCAGCCATATGAAAGATCTGAAAAAATACTTCCAGGGACTAGGTAAACCTCCCTACCATTATCTAGACCATAGGTGGCTGTTATTAGGGACCCACTCTTTTTACCAGCCTCAATTACCAGGGTTCCCCTGGATAGTCCTGCTATTATCCTATTTCTCATGGCAAAGCTAGCCCTAAAGGTCTGGCCTCCTGGACCTGTCTCGGATAAAACGAGGCCACCCTTGTCGATTATTTCTTTAAAGAGCCTGGTGTTAGACCTTGGGTATATATTGTCTATGGCAGTCCCCATCACGGCTATGGTAGGTGATCCACCATCCATACAGTAGCTATGGGCATAAGAATCAATCCCCAGGGCCAAGCCACTCACTATGCCTATGCCAGCCTCTGATAGGTCCTTGACCAGGTACTTGCTGGCATTTTTCCCATAGTCAGTACACTTCCTTGCTCCTACAACCGATAGGAAGGGGTACTTGTTTACTATAGATATATCCCCATAATAATAGAGGATATAGGGTGGATCGTAGACATTCCTAAGCAGGCTAGGATAATCCTCTGAATCATAAGTAACTAATAAGACCTTGCTTGAGCTTATATTATTTTTAATTTCATCTATAAGGGTCTGGTCATATCCAAATTTCCTAATCTTATCCATTACTTTTTTAGAAAAATAGCTATTTCCAATACTTAAAATCCAATCTATAAAGGACCTAACCCCTATACATACTTCTGGTTCTTGAAGTCTGTCTTGCCTAGGCGCTTTATCCACTCCTGTATGGCTAGCTAGCTTACCAATTGAGATTATATTGGTATCATCTGAAAATATAGACCTTAGCTCTGCCATATTTTCTTCATAAAAAAGCTTCATTTCCCTAGACCCTATACCTACAACTTCCTTGGCCCATATAAAAAAATTATCCATATCCCATCCTCCAAATCTTATACACCTACTATTCCTTAAAAAATCTCATTACTACAATATCCAGTCCCCTATATGGGAACTCTCTATCCACTAATAGGGGCAAAAGTACTTATAATAAGCCTTCCTGTAGGAAAAGGCCTCTACAATATCCCTACTAGAAATACTCTCCCTTGCTTCTAGGTCTGCTATAGTCCTGGCTAGCTTTATCAGTCTAGTGTAGGACCTATTACTCAAGCCATATTTTTTATATAGGCTTCCTGCCACCATGGCCGAATCCTGGTCCAGGCTACAATACCTTTCTATATCTTCACTTGTCATTTGAGAATTCACATAGAAATCCTTATCATTAAATCTATCCGCTTGAATCCTCCTTGCCACTTCGATGATCTGCAAGATTTCTTTAGAGGTCATACTCTTAGACCTATCATCGAATTCTTCAAAATCAACCTTTCCAACCTCACAAAAAACATCCATCCTATCCAATATAGGCCCAGATATCTTTCCTAGATACTTGTCTATTTCGTATTGTCTACAGCTACACTCCTTATGACTTTTGTAGTAGCCACAGGGACAAGGATTCATTGATACTATCAATTGAAAGGCGGCAGGATAGGTCACACTGTGGTTGATCCTCGAAATATTTACTACAGAATCTTCAATAGGTTGTCTTAGGGCCTCTAGTATTTGCTTGGGAAACTCTGCTACCTCATCTAGAAATAAGACCCCCCTATGGGCTAGGGTAATCTCACCCAGGCTAGCCTTGGAACCACCACCTATAATAGATATCTTTGTAGCCGTATGGTGGGGCTGTCTAAAGGGTCTGACTCTTATTAGGCCCTGCCCCTCTCTTAGGAGGCCTGCAGCACTATATATCTGGGTAATTTCTAATTCTTCTTGGGTATTAGGTCTAGGCAATATTGTCCTAATAGACCTAGCTATCATTGTCTTACCAGTTCCGGGTGGACCTATCATAAGGAGGTTATGCCCTCCAGCTACTGCTATCATGGCAGCCCTCTTGGCTAGGATATTGCCCCTAATATTAAAAAAGTCATCCTCCACAATTCCAGGTCTACTCATATCTGACTCACTATACTTTTCATCTATGATTCCCTGTTTTCCAGCCACTTGAATACTATATTCACTTTTTGATAAGACACCTTTATTATTCTCAGCTTGACCTAAGATTGGACCATTAATTTTATTATCCCCATATAGGTTAGCGTATTTGCTGTACATATATACTTCCCTATCTTTAGGTGCCATTTCTAATAGCTTTATACACTCCTTAACGCTATCAATGCCTATAATTTCCATCCCACCTATCCCTCTACACTCCGGATAGTTGCTTATAGGTATAAAAACCCTCTTTATCCCTTCCTTTTTCATCCTTATTACAATGGAAAGAATCCCCCTCATGTTCTTTACCCTACCATCAAGGGATAATTCTCCCAAAAAACCAGATTCTGCCAGGTAGTCATCTGACTGTTTAATCCTAGTTCTAAGTATACCAACACATATACCGAGGTCAAGGTAGGCACCATCCTTTTTAATGTCTGCAGGTGACAGGTTTATTACCAACCTACTTAGGGGAAAGTCATAGCCACTATTTAAGATGGCTGACCTGACCCTCTCCTTGGATTCCTTGACCTCAGTCCCAGCCAGCCCCACTACACTAAAGTAGGGCATCCCCTTCGATATATCAACCTCTATATCAACAATTAGGCCATCTACACCCATGACCATACCTGACTTGATCTTGTTAATCATATATTACCTCCTATGGTATAAGCATTTCTTATGTGCTTTATCTTCTTTTCTTTGAAATATACTTCAAATACATCAAACCTTACTGGGTAACCCAAGCTTCCCTTTGAGGAAAGATAATTTTTGGCAAGACAAATAATCCTGGCCATCTTCTTTGAGTCAACCGCCTGGGCAGGATTTCCAAAGTACGTATTATTCCTAGTCTTTACCTCTCCAAAGACCAAGACTTCATTCTCCACAAATATTATATCCACTTCCCCCCTCCTGGTCCTGTAGTTCCTATCCACAATCCTGCAGCCTATCCTTTCAAGATAAAGGGCTACTGCCTCTTCTCCTATCATACCAATCTCATAATTATTCATAAAACCTCCATAAGCCTATTTAGACCTATAGTCTTATGTACGATTTTGAAAATAAATAAAGTCCAAATAAAAAAAGACCAGAAGTCAATTGCTCAACTTCTAGTCATATAAAATATATTCTTACTTATATATTATTCTTTCATCTATGGATGCAAGGTTCTGGCAACCAGTCAATACCATGGCTGCCTCTAGATCTGCCTTTAGTCTTGAAATATACATTTCAACCCCTTGAGTCTGACCACCAAAGGAAGCTGTTATAAATGGCCTACCTATTAGACAGGCATCAGCACCCAGGGCCAACATCTTAAGGACATCAACACCAGTCCTGATACCGCCGTCTACAAATACTTTAATCCTTCCATCTACAGCCTTGGCTATTTCAGGTAGTACATCCGCAGTTCCAGGAGTATAATCTTGGACTCTTCCTCCGTGGTTGGATACAACTATACCATAAACTCCGGCCTCAACTGCCATAAGGGCCTCATCAGGAGTCATTATACCCTTTAAGATAAAGGGAAGGTCCGTTGAATTTACAAGCTCTCTTATTTCATCTATATTCTTAGCATAGACAGGCGTACCATGCAGCTTAAGTGTAACTAGACCACATGCATCTAGGTCTACACCAACAGCTATTGCACCTGCCTTTTCTGCCTTTTTAATCTTTTCTATTATATTACCATTTTCCCATGGCTTGATAAATACAATACCAGCCCCATCGTACTTTTCCATCACCTCTAGGTTGTCTAGTAGTATCTGAGGTACTGCTGTATCCCCTACCATGGCATAAGTACCCATATTTTTACAGCCTTCTATTACAGGCTCAATATATTCCTTTTCAGTAACTAGGCCCCCCATATTAAGGATTGTACCCGTTATAGGTGCTGCCATCACAGGTAGGTCTAGCTTCTTTCCAAATAGGTCTATAGACATATCCGGTTCAGCCACCTTATGGATAACTCTCATATTAAGCTTTATCCTGTCTAGGGCTTCAACATTTTCTATAAAGGCCTTACCTGTGCCCTTACCACCCATACCTGGAACCTGGCCACGACAGGCAACACCATCACATACCCTACAGACCTTACATGATCCATTATACTTTTCTCTTGCCCTATCTAGCATTTCCTTGTATTCCATATCCATACCTCCATATACACATATATAGGTCAACCTTGAAGATTCTTCAAAAAGCTATTCCTATGTATCTTTGTTCTACCAAATTTTTCTAGACCCTGGTAGTGGTCCCTAGTGCCGTAGCCCTTATTCGAAGCAAATCCATAACCTGGATATTCCTTGTCATAATCTACCATCATCCTATCCCTAGTAACCTTGGCTACTATACTTGCCGCAGCAATTGATATAGACTTGGCATCCCCCTTTATAATTGGTAGCTGTGGAATATCTACTCCTGGTATCCTTACTGCATCATTTAAGAGACAATCTACATCCACTTCTAGCCTTTCTAAAGCCCTTTTCATGGCTATATAGGTTGCGTTTAAGATGTTGTGTTCATCTATTTCATTATTGTCTGCCATGCCTATGCCATAGTCTATCGCTTCGTTTATTATTGTATCGTATAGGGACTCCCTCTTTTCCTCTGACAGCTTTTTAGAGTCATTTATACCTGGAATCCTGGCATTTGGCTTAAGGACTACAACTGCAGCCACTACTGGTCCAGCCAAGGGTCCCCTGCCAACCTCATCAAGACCTGCCACAAAAACTGCCCCATTTTTATAGCACTCATTTTCGTAGTGATTTAAAAGATCAAGCCTCTCTTCCTCTGCCTCTATCCTGGCTATGGACTTTTTTAGCTTTTCACATATAGCTTGAACAGACTTCCTATCATCTACCGAGAAAATCTCTATAAAGTCTAGGTATTGATCTTGAGGAATCTTGTCTGCTAGGTCCTTGATTCCCCTGGTTTTCAATTTACTTATTTCATTTAGGTCTAAACCCTTTAGCATATAAGCCTCCCTATCTAGTCAGTAATTGAAATTTACTGATTCATTACTTATCTTTATAAGTAGTCAACTATAGATACTATTTCACCATGCCTATAGTAAACCCTAGGCACACGCCTACTCATCATACACATAACCTCATGGGCTATTGAATCACAATCCCTTGCTACATCATCCACGGAAACTAGGTCATCACCAAAGACTAGGACATCATCATTTACCTTAACATCCATATCCATAGGCACCCTAACCATAGACTGGTCCATACATATCCTACCAACTATAGAGCACTTTACCCCATTGATATATACATATGGATTTCTCCTCCCCCTCAAGAAGCCGTCCGCATAGCCAGCAGCTATACTTACTATTTTTTCCCTTACAGTAGTGAAGTAGATTCTACCATAGCTGATTGATGTACCAGCATCTAGTATCTTAACATTGGAAACCTTAGCCTTAAAGGCCATAACTGGCTTAATATCTATTGAATAGTTGACCTCATTTGATGGGTATACGCCATACTGGATTATTCCAGGCCTAACCATATCGTACTTTTCGTCACAGTCAAGTATTTCTGCACTGTTAGAGCAATGGATATATTCAATATCTACACCCATGTCCTTTACCTTGTCAACCATCTCTGAAAACCTATGTGTCTGTAAATTTTCAAATTCCTTATTTCTAGCATCAGCAGTAGCAAAGTGGGTATACATACCCTCTAGTATTATGCCTTCTAGCTCACTTATTTCCTTTATTTCAGTTGCTATCTCTTCAACCTTATCATCTAGGACTACGTAGCCTAACCTTGACATGCCCGTATCTAATTTCAGGTGGATCTTTGCCTTAATTCCAATTTCCCTAGCAACCTTGTCAATTTCACGAGCTAATTCAAGGTCAAATACCGTCATAGATACATTATTCCTAATGGAATCCTCTATTGTCATAGGATTTGTATAGCCAAGATTTAAGATAGGCCTTGTTATTCCATGGTCTCTTAGCTCTAGAGCCTCATTTAGCCTGGCAACTGCAAAAAAATCTGCGCCTAATTCTTCATAAAACCTGGCTATTTCAACTGCCCCATGTCCATAAGCATTTGACTTTATTACCATACACATCTTTGTGCCTTCAGGTATCTTATTCTTTATCCCCTTAAAGTTGTACTCCAAATTATCCAAATTTATTTCCAACCAATTTGAGGCCTTATTTACCAATTTTTTCATCTAATTCCTCCCATTCGATAACTTTTCAATCGGTGGATTTCTATAATATATTACCTATAGTAATTATATTTTTAATTTTTTTTCTAGTCAAGCACCGAGAATAATTTATCAAGCTAGATTGAAGGCAACTCTAATACTATTTTACCAATCTTACCTTCTCTAAACTCATTTAGGACTGTAGTTGCTATCCTAGTATAGTCAAGCTCCCTATTACCAAGTATGAAGCCCCTCTTCCTACCAATGGCTTCCATAGTATCAATACCCTGCTGACCAATAAAGTCAAGCTTATATCTCTCCATCAAAAGGTCTGGGGCAATATCCATCAACCTCTCAATTAGCCTTAGGCCTAGAGTCTCAACATCTAGTATTTCATCCTTTATTGCCCTTGTAAAGGCAAGGTTTAAGGCTACTTCCTGGTCTTCAAACTTTGGCCAAAGTATACCTGGAGTATCTAAAAGCTCCATGTCACCCCTGATTTTAACCCACTGCTTGCCCTTGGTAACACCAGGCCTATCGCCAGTCTGAGTTGACCTTCTACCAGATAGTTTGTTGATTAGGGATGACTTACCAACATTTGGTACACCAACTATCATAATCCTGATAGCCCTCTCTCTTCTTCCCTTTTCAGCCAGGCCTTCCATCATTGACCTAGTAACAGCCTTACACTCACTTATTACCTTATTAACACCTGTACCAGTCATTGCATTAATTGGGATGGCCTTTACACCTTCTTTGGCGAAATATGCCACCCAAGCATCTATGGCAGACTTTTCACACATATCCGCCTTGTTCAACAGGACTATCCTAGGCTTATCACCTACTAGCCTATCGATGTCAGGATTCTTGCTGCTAAGTGGTATTCTAGCATCTAGGAGTTCTATTACCACGTCTACTAGCTTTAAATTATTCTGTACTAGCTCCCTGGTTTTCTTCATGTGACCAGGATACCAGTTTATATTTAGGTTATCATCCCTCAAATACTCATCGTTATAGCTCATACTTCCTCCTTCCTATGACCATTTAGTCATAGCTGGGCTTGAAAAAGCCCTTTATTTCAATCCAAGGACCCCATTGTTCCCAGACTCTTTACACTAAAAAAGGGCATCCTGAGACACCCTAATTTACTAATATACATACTTGTATATGCTAGATTATTTTCTTTTGCCTCTAGCTTCTTTGATCTTAGCAGCTTTACCAACTCTACCTCTGATATAGTTGATCTTAGCTCTTCTAACCTTACCAAATCTTGTAACTTCAATCTTTTCAATCTTTGGTGAATGAACTGGGAATGTTCTTTCTACACCTACACCGAAAGATATCTTTCTAACAGTGAAAGTTTCTCTGATTCCTCCATTCTGTCTCTTAATAACAAGACCTTCGAAAACCTGGATTCTTTCTCTCTTACCTTCGACGATTTTAACGTGTACTTTAACTGTGTCCCCTGGTCCAAAATTAGGAACATCTGATTTTACCTGTGCGGCTTCAATAGCCTTAATTAATTCGTTCATTTCTTCCTCCTAATATCATAGACGTACATAAATACTTGACCTTTGTAAAAGAGGTACGCCCGTACTCAATAACCATTACATTATAC
>NZ_CDRRTB010000055.1:0-11159 GCF_977045075.1 Peptostreptococcus sp.
AAAAGTTGCAGAGGTCTTGGTCAGGGAGCTCTTTTCTTTATTGAAGATCTACCTGGTCAATTATTTTGAAAATGTCAGTTTCAAATCCCTAGACCTCTTGAAAACTTTAAAGTAATATCTATTTTTTTAGAACTTGAGAAAGGATGAAAAATATGGCACAGATAACAATTGAAATGGTAGATCAGGTATTGGATAGACTTCCATATGCAACATACAAGGAAGCCAGAGAAGCCTTAATCAAGACTGATGGTAATGTACTAGACGCAATTATATATATTGAGTCAGGTCAGAAGGATACGGGTTTTGAAAACAAGAAAGAATCTATACGTAGGTTTGGGGAAAATATATCCCAGGAGTCAGAAAGAATAAGGGGCCAGTTAGGTGACCTATTTAAGAAGACTACTGTTGTCAGAATAATTGTAGAAAAAGAGGGCAAGGTGGTGCTAAATATACCTTTGACTTTAGGTGTATTAGGTGTAGCGGCCATGCCAGTCCTATCTTTACTAGGCCTATCAGCTGCAGTTCTTAGTAAGTACTCAGTCCTTATTACGGATGAGGCTAGTGGGGAAAGTGTTGATATGGGTAGCTTGACGCCAGAAAAACTAGAAATCCTAAAGGAGATTATATTTAACTCCTTCGAGGATATAAGGGGAACCTTCAAGAAGTCCAAGGATGAAGAGGAAGATGATTCAAGTGATGATATCATATATGAATTGATCAAGGAAGAAGACCCTAAAAAGGAAGATCCTGAAGAAAAATAAGGGCCAAAGATAGGTCCAAGAAAGACTAAAGAGTGAATTATATTCCATAAATAGGTGGATGATAAAAGAACCAGGAGGAAATATTTATGAATTTTCAAGAAATGATTTTGACTTTGCAAAATTTCTGGGCAAAGCAAGGTTGTATAATGACACAGCCATATGATGTGGAAAAGGGTGCGGGTACTATGAACCCTAACACTTTTCTTAGATCACTTGGGCCTGAGCCATGGAGTGTTTGTTATGTAGAGCCATCAAGGAGACCTGCAGACGGTAGGTATGGAGAAAACCCTAACAGGTTGTACCAGCACCACCAGTTCCAGGTAATCCTTAAGCCATCACCGGATGATATACAGGACCTATACCTAGAATCACTAAGAGCTATAGGTATCAATCCAGATGAACACGACATAAGATTTGTTGAGGACAACTGGGAGGCAGCTACTGTAGGTGCCTGGGGCCTAGGTTGGGAAGTCTGGCTTGACGGTATGGAAATCACTCAGTTCACTTACTTCCAGCAGGTAGGTAATATAGAATGTGAATTAGAGACCGGAGAAATTACTTACGGTCTTGAAAGAATAGGTATGTATATACAGGACGTAGATAGTGTATATGACCTAAAGTGGAATGATGAAATAACTTATGGAGAAGTTTTCAAGAGACAGGAATATGAAAACTCAAGATATGCCTTTGATGAGTGTAATGCTGAAATGCTATTTAAGCTATTTGATATGTATGAGGCAGAGGCGGTGCGTCTTGCTGAAATAGGCCTAGTAATACCTTGCTATGACTATGTATTGAAGTGTTCTCATACATTTAATACCCTAGAGGCTAGGGGGGCTATCGGTGTTAGCCAGAGGGCAGCCTTTATAGGTAAGATTAGGTCCTTGGCCAAGATAGTAGCAGAATCCTATGTTAAGCAGAGAGAAGAACTGGGATATCCATTATTGAAGGCAGGTGAAAGCAATGAATAATTATCTATTATATGAAATAGGCGTAGAGGAAATGCCATCAAGATTTGTGGAATCTACTCTTGGTCAGCTTAAGGACAACCTTACAAAGGCCTTGATAGAAAAGAGGGTTGGTTTCTCTGAAATAGAAACCTATGCAACACCAAGAAGACTAGTCCTAGTAGTAAAGGGCTTGGCTGATAGACAGGCAGACCTAGAAGAAGAGGTAAAGGGTCCATCTAAGAAGATTGCTCTAGCTGAGGATGGTAGTTTTACTAAGGCAGCCCTTGGATTTATGAAGGGCAAGGGCCTTGGTGAAAATGATGTATACTTCAAGGACCTAGACGGAACTGAATATATATATGCAACTATAAAGGAAGCGGGTGAAGACACAGAAAAAATTCTATGCGATGTTTTAGGCGAAATAGTAAAGGCTGTAGTCTTCCCTAAGTCAATGCGTTGGGGTGGAAAGAACATGAGGTTTGTAAGACCTATTAGGTGGCTTTTGGCCTTGATGAATGATAAGGTAGTTCCAGTTAATATGGAGGGTATCATAGCTTCTAATAAAACTGTAGGCCACAGGTTCCTAGGAGCCAAGTCAATAGAGGTTACAAGCATAGAAGACTACCTAGCCAAACTAGAAGAAAACTATGTAATACTTGACCAGGCCAAGAGAAAGGCTATAATAAGAGACCAGATAGATAAGGTTGCTGCCAGTATAAATGGTAGGGTAGATATGGATGAAGACCTACTTGAAGAGGTAACTTATATAGTAGAATATCCAACAGCCTTCTACGGTGAATTCGACAAGGAATATGCCAGCCTTCCAAAGGAGGTAGTAAAGACTCCTATGAAGGCCCACCAGAGGTACTTCCCAGTAGTAGATGACAAGGGGGACCTATTGGCCAACTTCATTGCTGTTAGAAATGGAAATGACCACAAGATAGAAAATGTCAAGAAGGGTAATGAAAAGGTACTTGAAGCTAGACTAGCAGATGCCCTATTCTTCTTTAGGGAAGATAGGAAGAAGGCCCTAGTAGATTATAGGCCACAGCTTGACACAGTTGTATTCCAGGAAAAGCTAGGTACCCTATTAGACAAGTCAGAAAGACTTTATAAGCTAGCAGGAAGATTAGCTGATGAGATAGGTAGAGGTGTAAACAAGGACCTACTAGAAAGGGCGGCCTACCTATGCAAGGCAGACCTAGTAACTAGCATGGTATTTGAGTTTGACGAATTACAGGGATACATGGGTATGGAATACTCAAAACTTGACAATGAGGATCCTATAGTATCTAAGGCTATATATGAGCACTATTTGCCAAGATTCAGTGGAGATGAAATACCTCAATCTGCAGAGGGTGCTATACTATCAATTATTGATAAGATTGATACCATAGCAGGCTTCTTTGCAATAGGTATCCAACCAACAGGATCTGCTGACCCATTTGCCTTAAGACGTCAGTGCCTAGGAATATTGACTATACTACTTGAAAAGAACATAGAACTTGATATAGCAAGGCTTGCTGAATTAGCCCTTGACCAGTATTCTGGTGTGGACTTCGACAAGGCAGGTGTGGTTGACCAGATAGTTGCCTTCTTCAATGATAGGACTAGGGTAATGTTCAAAGACTTGAGTATTAGGTATGACGTTGTAGATGCTGTTCTAGCAAGTGATGAAAAGAATATGTCAGACCTATATGCTAGGGGCCAGGCTATAAATGCATGGATAGATAATCCAAGCCTAAACGATATGCTAGTAGCCTTTAACAGGGTATCAACACTAGCAGAAAAGGCTGAGGTATTAGATATAGAGGAAGTGAACCTTGTTGAAGCTGCAGAAAAAGACCTATATGCTAAGTTTGTACTAGTGGATAAGGAAATAGTTAACCTTATGGGACAGAAGAAGTATACAGAATCACTTGATGCCTTTGCTTCATTAAAACCAGCCATAGATGACTTTTTTGAAACGGTTATGGTAATGGACGAAAACCTAGATGTTAGGAACAATAGGCTAGCCCTACTTGCCAATATTTACAAGTCCATGCTAAATATATGTGACCTATCAAAGATAGTTTACAAGTAAATTATAGAATATGGAACTGTAAAAGGTTTTGAAATTGAATCTGCTAGACCTTGGAGTCTCTTTGTGTGAGGGGACTTCAGGGTCTATTTTTATGCTTAAACAAGTAGTTTATAAGATAAAAAGAAATAAAAAAGTAGTTATAAAATTATCGAAAATTATTATCAAAAATTATTGACAGAGATTATCAACATTGTTATAATAAAAATAGATATTGATTGACATAAAAAATCAGTATTTATACAAGAAAGGTTGGTATATTTTATGGCAGACGTAAAGTTTGAAAACATACTTGCATACTACTGCTCACCGGTCTTGACAGGGGCTAAGGTTTCTAACCTGGTATCCATTTCTAAAATGGAGCTGCCTGACTATCGTAGACTAGTCCAGTATTATAATAAGAGATTTGAAAAATACGATATTAAGATTAATCCAATTTGCGAGTGTGGCCAGAGAATTTTAGTCTTTGTCTATAAACAGTCCCAGCTCTACCAGTACTTGAGGAGGACCGATGTAAATACGATATTGGCGGATTATGGTTACTCTAGCTCCTGGTCACTAAACAGGTACATTGCTACCTTGAAGACGAGGATGAGCAGGGGAGACTTCCCTCATGAAATTGGTGCCTTTTTAGGCTATCCTGTATCTGACATATTGGGCTTTATAGAAAATAATGGTAAGAACTACAAGTTCAGTGGCTATTGGAAGGTCTATGGTGATGCTGAAGAGGCCAAGATCTTATTCGAAAGATATGATAGGTCTAGGTGCATGATGATGGAAAAGATGAGTTGTGGAGAGTGTTTGGAAAATATATTAGGCCAATTTAAAAATCAATTATACATAGCATAGGAGGATTTAGAAATGAAGAAAGTTGGAGTTTTTTATTGGAGTGGAACAGGTAATACACAGGCAATGGCAGAAGCTATTGGTGAAGGTCTAGCAAAGGCTGGAGTTGAATATGATGTAATCAATATTTCAAATGATCCTGGTAAGAGTGTAAAGGACTATGAATCTCTAATATTTGGTTGCCCATCAATGGGATCAGAAGTTCTAGAAGAAGCTGAATTTGAACCATTCTTCGAAGAGGCAGAAGGTTCAATAGGCGGTAAGAGAGTTGCTCTATTCGGTTCTTACGGATGGGGAGACGGAGAATGGATGAGAGACTGGCAGTCAAGAGTTGAAGCAGCCGGTGCTAACCTATTTGATGATGGACTAATCATTAATGAGACTCCAAATGAAGAAGGTATAGCCCTATGCGTTGAATTAGGAGAAACTTTCGCAAGATAGTTGATACTAGCTATATAAGATACCTCCGCAAGCATATATTAGCCTAAATGCATGCTGGTGAGATCGAGAGATAGTAAGACATTAATTAGCATATTGAGTGATTTGATTTATATAAGTAAATTAAGTCTTTTTGACATACCCAAAAGATAAAATAATCAATGAAAAGAGGCCTGCGCAATGGGTCTCTTTTTATTTACTTATATTCAGCCCGCTTGTATAATAGTTAATAAGGGGAGTGATATTAATGGATAGAATAGAATGGTATTATGGAAAAAGAAATATATATGCATCAGAATGGCCGGTTGAAAATCCTAAAGGGGTTGTTCAAATAGTTCATGGAATGATAGAACATATAGGCAGGTATGAAACCTTTATAAAGGAATTAAACCAGGAGGGCTATGTAGTTGTAGGCGATGACCATATGGGCCATGGCAGGACTGCAAGAGATAGGAAGAATTTTGGAGTCTTTACAGGTGGTTGGATGGACCTTGTTGAAGATGTGGCAGACCTACAGAGGCAGACTGCAGCCAAGTACCCAGGCCTAACTTATATAATGCTAGGCCATTCAATGGGGTCCTTTGTGGTAAGAACCTATGCATCCTTATATGGGGATCAAATAGATGGGCTTATTATTATGGGAACTGGCCAAGTGCCACTTTCTTCATCCTACTTTGGCATTGGTGTATCCAATCTTATTAAGGCCTTTAAGGGGGACAAGTATAAGAGTAAGTTTCTCCACAAAACCTCACTAGGATCATATAATGATAAGATAGATAATAATAGGACTGTATCTGACTGGTTGACAAGGGATGAGTCAGTAGTTGATTCCTACCTATCAGACAAGTATTGTAGGTTTATACCATCAGTGAGCATGTATTTGGCAATATTTGAAGGGGTTAACTATGTGGCCAAGAGGAAAAATATAGCTAAGATGCCTAAGGACCTACCAATACTTTTGATATCAGGCCAGGAAGATCCTGTTGGGGACTATGGAAGGGGAGTGGACAAGCTGTATACAATACTTGAAGAGGAAGGCTTTGAGAAAATTACTAAAAAGCTATACCCATCCTGTAGACATGAGATTTTGAACGAGATAAATAGGGAAGAAGTAAGGGTTTTTATTTTTGACTGGATTGATAATATATAGAAAAATATACAGATTATCTTATTTTGTGGTATAATAGATTTTAGGTTATAGTATTATTTTTTAATTTATATTTTTAAAAAGAAAGGAAAATGTGATAATGAGTGCTAAGAAATTATCAAAAGAAGCTTACGGTGGCGTAAAGGGTGAAGATTATATACCCTACAATACCGATAAGACTAAAAGAGGTTCGAATACTGTTGTCATGATTATAGGTATAATCCTAGCTATAGTATTTGCAGCTTCAACGGCTTATTCAGGAATGAAGGCTGGTTTAACAGTTGCAGCAGGTATACCAGGATCTATAATTGGATCTGCCTTTATTGCAGCTTTCGCAAAGCAGAAGGGGCTATTAGGTAAGAACCTTGTTCAGGGTATGGCCAGTGGTGGTGAATCAGTTGCCAGTGGTTTAATATTCGTATTACCAGCAGTCCTATTAATAGGAAGCAAGATATCTTTTGTTGAAGGTATTGTAATTGGTCTAGGAGGTGTCCTATTTGGTCTAGGAGTTGCTTCTCTAGTTCTTGACTACCTAATAATAGAAGAGCATGGTAACCTAATGTACCCAGAATCTATGGCTATATCTGAAACACTAGTAGCATCTGAGGGTGCTGGAGATTCAGTTAAGTTCATGGGAATAGGATTTGTAATCAGTGGTATTATAACAATTTTAACAGGTTCATTCCTTAACCTATGTAACAATGTTTACAGTAAGTTAGGAGAATCTTTCTACAAGTTCAAGTTTGAAATAGAAGCTAATCCACTACTATTAGGTATAGGATTTATAGTTGGTTTAGAGGTTTCTATATCAATGTTTGCAGGATCTATCCTTTCAAACTTTGGTATACTTCCTTTGATCGGTTACTTCTCTGATATGGCTCACAATGGTCACCATGTATGGAATAATGCTTCAGTAGCCATTAGTCAAATGGATGTAAACACAATCTCAGGTGCCTATGTTAAGTATATTGGTGCAGGTATGATGCTTTGTGGTGGTGTAATCGGTGCTATCAAGCTTATCCCAGTTATAGTTTCATCTATCAAGCAGACTATGGGTGCTAAGGCCTCTGGTGCTAACCAGGAAGGTGCAGGCGTTCAGAGATTAATACTATTAGGTGGTATAGTAATAGGTTTCATCGGTGCTGTAATGGTATCAGGAAACATATTAATGGCTATAATAGGTATAGTGATTTCATTCATCCTATCAGCCCTATTCGTAATAGTTGCAGGTAGATTGACAGGTACTATAGGTACTTCAAATCTACCAGTTTCTGGTATGACAATAGCATCTCTAGTTATAGCAACTCTAGTATTCGTTGTTGCAGGTTGGACTGATCCAGCAAGCAACAAGTCTCTATTGATGTTCGCATCATTTATAGTTGTTGCTATCGCTATGGCAGGTGGATATGCCCAGTCTCAGAAGGTTACATTTGTAATCGGTGGTAATGAACCAGAAATGCAGAAGCACTATGCTATCTCAGGTATCATAGGTGTTGTAGTAGTTATTGGTGTAATGATCCTACTTGCTGACCAGTTGGCAGTAACAGGAGCTAACCCTCCTTTCGCCCTACCACAGGCTAACTTGATGGCTACACTTACATCAGGTATAATGTCAGGAGACCTACCATGGGTAATGATCATAGTTGGTGTTGTAATGGCCCTATTCATGTTCTTTCTTGACCTACCAATAATGACAGTTGCTATAGGTTTTTACCTACCAATATCTACAAGCTCTATCATCTTGATAGGCGCTATAGTTAGACTTATTGTTGAAAAGATGGCTAAATCTGAAGCTGAAAAGGCAGCAAGAGTATCAAGAGGTGTCAGTTTATCTTCTGGTCTAGTTGCTGGTGGATCTATAATAGGTCTTATAGGTATCATACTTCAGGTTGCTGGTGTTGTAGGCGGACATACTCCAGAAGGATTTGCTGCTGGCAATGGTATGGCCCTAGTATTATTAGCTGCCATGGTAGTTGCTACACTTATTGCAATAATGGCTACTAAGGTTAAGCTACACGATGAAGAATAATATATAGGCATAAATTAAAAAATAAGGGCTAGGAGGCTTTATATAGGCTTTCGTAGTTAAAAAGACCCAGTTTGAGGACTAATCAGACTGGGTTTTTTGTGTCTACAGAATTAGAGGCTAGTCCTATCATATGGATTATACTTACATAGGTCTTGATACTATAAGACTAATCTACAAGACCAGCCCCAGATCTTAAAATTAGACTTTGAAAGATATAGTGGAATTTTTAAGTGAAAACTCCATAATCATGGTATATTTTGCTTGCTTTTGACAGATTTTTTTGGTATTGTTATAAATAAGAAGAAAAAGTGGGTAAAAGCCCTTAATTATATAAGAAGAGGGAGGACTTTATGAGAAAGTTAATTTATGTGTTTTCATTCATATTACTGACATCTATGGTCTTGGTGGCCTGTGGACCGACTAGCCAAAGGAATACCAGTCAGACCGACCAGTCACAGACTCAGTCTAGTACTAAGGGGTCTGACCAGCAAGGCAGGGATAAGAACCAAGAGGATAAGAATAAGGACAAGACAGGCAAGGGTCATATCGTAGTAATAGATCCAGGCCACCAGGAGGCAGCCATGAATGACTTGGAGCCAATTGGACCAGGGGCCAGCCAGTCCAAACCAATGCTTTCATCAGGAACAGCAGGGGCCGTAACAGGTGTTCCAGAGTACCAGTTGACTTTAGATGTATCCTTAAAGTTAAGGGACCAACTAAGGGCAAGAGGCTATGAGGTTGTAATGATAAGAGAGGACAACCACTGTCCCATTTCTAATAAGGGAAGGGCAGAAATTGCCAATAGGTACAAGGGGGCTGTATTTTTGAGGATACATGCCAATGGTGACTCAAATCCAGCTACAGCAGGTATCTTGACTATGTGTCCAGCCAGTGATAACCCATATGTACCAGAGATTATAGGAGATAGTAAGCGCCTTTCCCAGCTGGTTTTAGACCAGATGCTCAAGTCTACTGGGGCTAAAAGTAAGGGAATAATAGAAACCAACAAGATGAGTGGTATAAATTGGTGCAAGATACCGGTCACTATAATAGAGATGGGCTTTATGTCTAATCCAGAGGAGGATAGGCTAATGCAGACAGAAGACTACCAGGACAAGCTAGTAGAGGGTATTTCTGATGGTGTGGACAGCTACTTTGAAATATAAGAAGTGAATAAAAGAAAAAACGATAGAAATAAACAATTAATATGAACAAAATAAACAAACAAAATGAAAAAACAGTAGAAATAAACAATTAATATGGAATTAAGGAGATTAAATCAATGCTAACAGAAGAGAGACAGGCCTACATATTAGACAGGATTAACAAGTTTAATACTGTTAAGTTGAAGGACCTAGTAATAGAATTAGGGGCTAGTGAGTCGACGATAAGGAGGGACTTTGACGACCTAGAAGACAAGGGACTCATAAAGAGGGTTCATGGTGGTGCCGTGAGTATAGACGGTGCCTTCACCTTTGATAATACAATCATAGAGAGAAGTGAGAGAGCCCTAAGTGAGAAAATAGCCATAGGAAGATGCTGTGGTGAACTTGTAAAGGATGGGGACTTTGTATATATAGATGCAGGAACTACCTGCTATGAAATAATTCCCTTTCTAAGGGGGAAGGATATAGTAGTTGTTACAAATGGAATACATAATATAGATAGGCTGTTGGATAATAACATAAAGACCTATATACTGGGTGGCTATGTAAAACCCATGACTAAGGCCCTGATAGGTGAAGAGGCAATTCTGGAGATGAGCAAGTATAGGTTTACTAAGGCCTTTATAGGGGCTAATGGAATTAGTGCCAACTCATCGATAACTACACCAGATATCAGTGAGGCAAATATAAAGGCAGAGGCTATCAGGAGGTCAAAGGATGTTTATGTCGTGATAGATTCTAGTAAGTTTGGCAAGGTATCCTTTGCCAAAATTTGCGACTTGGACGAGGTTTCAATAATCACAGATGCAAAGAAGGAAGGCATAGACAAGAGAATAGTTGAAAATACTAGGATAATCAGTGTAGAATAAAAATGAAAGAAATTGAAAGAAAATTATAAAAAATGGTTGATTTTAGAAGTATTTTTTGTTATACTAGGCATATAGTGATAGAAAATAAAAGAAAATAATATATTGTGATAGAAAAGAGGTGTATTTCATGATATATTCGGTAACACTTAATCCATCTATTGACTACATAGTCCAGCTGGAAGAATTTAGCGAAGGAAAGCTAAACAGGTCAGAGGGTGAATATGTAAATGTAGGTGGAAAGGGAATAATGGTGTCTAAGCTACTTACTAATATAGGGGTAGAAAACAAGGCGCTAGGATTCCTAGGTGGCTTTACGGGTGACTACATATATTCTTGGTTCAAAGACCAGGGTATGGCAGAAGATTTTACCAAGGTAGGCCAGAATACGAGGATAAATGTCAAGCTTAAGGGTAAGCAGGAAAGTGAAATTAACGGCAAGGGTCCAAGTATAAGCAGTGGGGAGGAAAAAGACTTTTTGAATAAGCTGGCAGGTCTAAACAAGGGTGACACAGTCATTATATCAGGAAGTGCAGCTCCAGGACTTAGCAAGGACATATTTGACCAGATAATTAAAATCTGTAAGGGCAAGGAAGCTGACTTTGTGATAGATACAAGTGGCCAGGCCTTAAGGAAGGCCATAGACCTAAAACCTCTATTAATCAAGCCAAACTTCGACGAGGTAAGTGAGCTTTTTGGTCAAGAATTCACTAGTAAGGATGAAATAATCCCATATGGTAAGAAGTGCCTAGAGATGGGAGCCCAGTATGCCATAGTATCAATGGGTGGAGACGGAGCCCTATTCTTCGACGGAGATAGCGTCTACTATGCACCAGCTGTAGAGGGTGTCCTAGTGAACTCAGTAGGTGCTGGAGA
>NZ_CDRRTB010000056.1:0-11125 GCF_977045075.1 Peptostreptococcus sp.
GCTGTTGATATCGTTATTAAATTTTGCTACTTTTTATTATAGTGCTGCCATTGCTTCGTGAAGAGCCTTACCTAATCTCTTAACACCTTCAACAATCTTGTCTTCAGGCATACAAGAGTAGTTCATTCTGAAGTGGTTAGCATTTCCACCGTTTGGATAGAATGGTTCTCCTGGAACGTAAGCAACGTTGTTTGGAAGAACTACGTCCTTCATTAACTGAGCTGCATCTATACCTTCTGGAAGAGTTACCCAAGTGAATAGACCTCCGTCAGTTCTTGTGAATTTAATACCTTCTGGGAAGTATTCATCCATAGCATCTAACATAACAGTTCTTCTCTTACCATATACTTCTTTAATCTTTTCAACGTGAGCATCTAGGTCATACATTTCTATGAACTTAGCCATTTCCATCTGAGAGATAGTAGAAGCCTGTAAGTCAGCTGCCTGCTTAGAAATGTTGAACTTTTCAAGAATTTCTGGAGCAGCACAAACCCAACCAAGTCTGAATCCTGGAGCGAATATCTTTGAGAATGTACCAAAGAATAGAACTAGTCCCTTTGTATCATATGACTTTAATGATGGGAATATTTCGCCTTCGAATCTTAATTCACCGTATGGGTTATCTTCAGCTACTGGAATTTCATACTTGTTGATGATTTCCATGAACTGCTTTCTTCTTTCTATTGGCCAAGTTCTACCAGATGGGTTCTGGAAGTCTGGAATAACATAGATGAACTTAACGTCTGGGTTTGCAGCAAGAGCCTTTTCTAATTCAGACATTATCATACCGTCTTCATCAGTTGGTATTTCTATGAATTCTGGTCCGTAAGCCTTGAATGCATTAAGAGCACCTAGGTAAGATGGGCTTTCAACGATTATCTTGTCACCTTCATCAAGGAATACTCTTCCCACGAAGTCTAGACACTGCTGAGAACCGTTAGTTACAAGTATGCTATCTGCTGTAACATTAGTATGAAGCTTTCTGTTCATTCTTTCAGCTATAGCTTCTCTTAGTGGTGGGTAACCATCTGTTGCATAGTACTGCATTGCTGCTCTACCCTGTTCTTCAAGAACTGCTAAAGCAACCTTCTTCATTTCTTCAACTGGGAATAGCTCTGGAGCTGGTAATCCACCTGCGAATGAAATAACTTCTGGGTTAGAAGCTAACTTAAGGATTTCACGTATTGCTGATCCTTCTGCATTTTCTAGTCTTCTTGCAAATTTTACTGCCATTTTAAAAAGCACCTCCATTTAAATAAAAACAAAATATATTTTAATCCACAAACTGAATTTGAATTAATTTGTGAACTATAGACGATTTATCAAAGGACTCCATCCTATATATTCACTATAGGAACTTCTTTATCCTCTTTTCTGCTGTTTCCCTATCTAACATAATAATTCTTCCACAAGAATTACACTTAAATTTGACGTCAGCACCAGTTCTTATGATTGTAAACTCCTTACTACCACAAGCATGTTGTTTTTTTAATTCAACAAGACTACCAACTTTTATATCCAGTGGCATAAGCAGTCCTCCTTACTAACATATTAATACAATCCCACGTTTTTATTAAGCTTATAAAAGCGTTTGCTTAAAGCACAAAAAACAAAACTTGAACTGTATCATCCAAGTATTCTTACATACTTATATGTATATAATATCATAAGATTTACATTATTTGTACATTAAATCTAAAATATTCTGTATAATTTTTGTATAAATTTTATACTAGTTAAAGAATATGTTATAATATAAGTGTAAGAAGCTGATTTAAACTAGTATCTGTATTATATAAATATATAATATGGCTTTTAAAATTTTGTTTTTTAAGACCATAGACTTTGATATTTGTTGATATTTTTACAGGTAACTACTAAATTTAAAAGGAGAACTATGTTATGAAGATAAACAAGAAGATAAGGATGATACTTTTGTCAACAGCCCTAGTTTTTGGGTCTATGTTCTTGACTGCCTGCCAGGATGGAAAAGATACAGCTAATAGCAAGGACCAGACTCAAACAAGCCAGGAAGAGCCTGCAAATGGGGAAGCCACTGATGAAAATACTCAGGCAGACCATGAAAAGAATAGTAAGGACAAGCCATCCCAAGACCAGAGCAAGGACCAAAAGGACACAAGCAAGGCCAAACAAGCCAAGATAGTATACTATACATATGATATAAATACTGAAAAGCTAAGTGAAAATACAAGGTCAGTAGATGAGGTAAGTGTAGGTAATATAGTAAGGGCCTTGATAGAAAATAAGGTTCTTCAGTCTGGAACTGAGGTAAATTCAGCCAAGGTTACAGACTTAGATGGAGTAAGAACCCTTGTAGTTGACATGAATGACAAGTTTGTAAACTTTGACCAGGGAGCTACATCTGAGTCCCTAAGCCTAAGATGCTTTACAAACAGTATAGTAAAGACATTTAAGGTTGACCAGGTAAAGCTAAGTGTTAATGGAAAGAATTATTCTGGTGGACATATAGCCCTAAAGGATGGAGAATACCTAAAATTTAAGTAGCTTGTTGAGGGAGTAGACTCTGCTCCCTTTAAATTTAACTATTTAGACCCTTTTAATGTATAAGTGGTCTTAAGGCCCTTGGGTCATAACTATGAAAACAATATATTTATAAATGGTATGGAAAGGACAAAAATAATATGAAGTATGATGAGCAAATATATAGACCTCCAAAGGAGTACAAGTCACTCCTTCTACAGGTAACGAGCGGATGTACCCATAATAAGTGTAAGTTCTGTGGTATGTATAGGTATACAAATTTCAAGATGGAAAGTCTAGACCAAATAGAGTCTGATGTAATAGAGGCCAGCCAACACCCGTTCTTTAGGTCAACTAAGAGGGTCTTCCTCTTAAACGGTAATCCTTTTGTACTAAAGACAGAGAGACTTTTAAAAATAGCTGAAATCATTCACAAGTACCTTAAAAATGTTGAGGTGATTACTACCTATGCATCTATAAAGGATATAGAGAACAAGACTGATGATGAGCTAAGACAGCTGAAAGAGGCTGGAATCAATGACCTATATATCGGGGTAGAAAGTGGTAACCAGGAGGCCCTAGAATTTATCAACAAGGGAAATACTGTTGATGAGGCTATCAGGGAAATGAAGAGATTAGATAAGTTCGACTACAACTACTATGCCATGATCCTGACTGGCTTGATGGGTAGGGGGATAGACAAGGCCGTAGAAAATGGTAAAAAAACTGGTAAAATGCTTAGTCAGGTAAATGCCAGGGGGGTATTCCCTATGTCTGTAACCCTTGTACCGGGAACAGAATTATGGGACCTTTACAAGAGTGGTCAATATCAGGAGGCCAGTGAGTACGACAGGTTGGTAGAGCTTAGAGAGATAGTCTATAACCTATTACCTGAAAAGACTGCCCTTATATCTTCTGCCCATAACTCTAATACAATGTATATAAAGGGTATTGTACCGCCAGACAGGGAAAAGCTACTAAGGCAGATAGACCAGATACTGGAAGAAGCATCACCTGAGGAAATGCAGGAGTGGATAGATAGAAGGAGTATTCTTCTATAGTAAAAAGCACGAAATCTACCTATAAATTATAAATAATAGATTTTTTAAGGCAGTTGGAATAAACTTTTCACCTGCCTTTTTTGTTATTTAAGAAGTGAAAACATATTCATTTTTATTTACTTTTAAATACTTCACTTGTATAATAAAAATAGGTAGTCTAGAGTATTTCTAAACACCTAGGTTTAATTATCAAAAGACCTTCTAAATTTATGTATGACCAATTAAATCAAGGGGCTTTTATTCAAGTTACAATTTTTATGATTAAAAAGATCTAAGACGCTCGTCAGGGGGATTAAGGATATGAGATTATTAAAGTCAAAGAGAAATATATTTTTTTCAACATGTATAGCAACAGTCCTAGTTTTATTCACATTAGTATTTATAATTAATAGGAGCCTATCCTATAACGATTTACTCAATACTCAAAAGGAAGTCACTATATCTCATGTATATATAGAAGGCCTTATGCCTAATGACATAGGAAAAATTAAAAAGGAAGTAGAGGTCAATTACCTGGGCCAGGAGCAATATTATGATGGAAATAAGGACAGATCAGACAAATACTTCACCCTTATAAATATAGATAGAGATATCTTAAAAATACTTGGGCTTAGCCTCTTGAATGGTAGATTTCCAGACAAGGGTGACGAGGTAATCCTAGAAAAGTGGGCCAAGGATAACATGAAAAAATATATCAGAGGGGACTATATCTACCTTGACCTCTACCATAGGGGGCCACAAAAATTCAAGATAGTTGGTCTATTGGGGGACAATTCTTTAAATAAAAACCAGTCAAAGATAGAAATTTATAGAAAAATTGAAGATAGTCATGGTCCTAGGGATATCTATATAAACCTTAGTGACAAGGCTAATAAGGTAAATTCAATAGCCTTTCTATCAAAATATGCCAAGAACAAGGGCTATAATATGCGCACAAACAAGATACTATTAGAAAAAGAGGCCCTGTATAATAATATTTTTTCAAAGGACATGCTCCTTATGAATATCCTATTTTTCTTGATCATGTATTTTTCCATAAAGGGGATTTACTATATATCTATAAGGGATCGGATGAGAGAGTTTGGAGTCTTAAGGGCCATAGGAATAGAGAATAGGACCCTATTTGGGAATATTATTGGAGATATCCTATACCAGTCCCTACTGCCAGCCCTTACTGGTATTATAATTGGTGGCCTATTGTCATTTTTATTTAGAAATACCATTAAGAGCCTTTACAGCCTAGACTCCTTTGAGATAGTCCTAGACTATCATATTATATTGGTAATGATACCTGTAATATTAGCCTGGCTGGCCCTATCCTTGGATAATTATAGGAAGATAAGAAGGGGGGCTATTACCAACTTATTAAACTTTGAAAATGAGGATACAGGAAATAAATCCCCTAGGATAAGGAGTATACCTACAAGGAATCTTATAAGCAAGATACCCCTAAACAATCTCCTAAAGAACAAGTACAAGACCCTATTTATGACCCTATCTCTAGGTATAATATCATCATTTTTAATTGCTGGTGTATTCTACTCTAATATGAAAAATATTGCCATAAACCAGGCTATAAAGTATGAAAATAAGGACTATATACTATCTATAAATGCCTTTTATGTACCTAATGAAATTTCTGGCTTAGATGAAAATGAACTAGGTCAAATTAAAAATATAAGGATAAATAATAAGAGTGCAATAAAAGAGGTCGATGGTTTTAAGGTGCTCCAGGGAAGAATGATCATAAATGACCGAGATAAAATAAGAGACCTCTCATTTTTCAAAGACCTAAATACTACTGGTGGAGAATATACTAAGAAGGTTCTAAAGTGGATATTTAGGGAAGATAGTGGTCAATATGAGGTAAAATCAAATATAATAGGCATCAATGACGCCTACTTGAAAAAAATAAGAAAGTCATTAAAAATTTCAGATTCAGACCTAGAAAAGTTTAAAAAGGGACAGGGGGCAATATTGTTTAATGCTCCAAACCGTAAGGGAGACAAGGTCTTTAACTACAAAAACAAGGATATCATTAGTTTTAAGCACAATGTCAAGTACTATGAGGACCTGGGTTCCTCTGATGACAAGGAGTATTTTAAAAATTTAGACCTTCAAATCCTCGGACAGGTTGATATATTAGGCGTAAATACCCAAGATTATGTACCTGATTTCGTTCCGTGCTTGCTGGTTAGTAACACTTACCTGGACAAACATACCGGCTTGGACAAGTACAAGATTGTAAAGATAAATCCAAAGCCTGGCTTCAGTGTGGAAAAAATTTCTGATAAGATATTGTCTATAATTGAAAGTAAACCTAATGTCAACCTATCAAATTTTGAAGAGGAAATATTCTCTTCAAGGCAGTTTAGTGACTCACAGGAGAGGGTTCTGGTTTCTTTAAACCTAATCCTATTACTTATTATATTCCTAAATATATGTAATAGTATGATTTATAAGGTATTGAATAGGATGGATGAATACAAGGTCTTAATGAAAATAGGGGCAAACAAGAAGCAAATTAGGCATATTGTCCTGCTAGAAGGACTAATACTAGGCCTAATATCTGCTATCTTTTCTATTTTTATTTCAAGCCTTATGGAGCTTGGTATATACCACTATATCCTAGGTAGCCTATATGAGCCTGTCTTCTATAACAATATAAGAACAAGCATCTTGGTAGTCCTATTAAATATAGGCCTTGGCCTAATATCTTCAGCCATACCTTTGGCACATATAAGGAAGGGTATTAAATAGGCTAGGATTATTAGTATATATTAAAATAAGATACTATGACCCTTGTAGGTCTCATAATAAAAAACATTCAGGCCAGTACTTCATAAATATACTCGGCTTGAATGTTTTTATATTTTTAAATATTAATTTTTTTACTACCCACAATCCTATGCCCCATATAGCCACAGACTATACCCAAGATAATACCTCCCACAACATCACTCGGATAGTGGACATATAGGTAGAGTCTTGAAAAGCCTATTAGGGTGGCTAGTATTAAGCTCGGAACAAATAGCTTGCTCCTTCTAAAAAACAAGACACTTACAGCTGTAAATGATGCTGAAGTATGGCCAGATGGAAAGCTAAAATCCCTAGGCTTGTTTATCAGGAGCTTTATAGATGTATTCACATCAAAGGGCCTTATCCTTGCAAGCATAGGCTTTAGAATTATATTACATATAATCCCATTTAATACCAGGGCTATTATCATCACAAAGCCAAGCTTCCTGGTTTTCTTGGGTATAACCAGGCCTATAGAGAGGATAATCCATACAAGTCCCGAATCACCCAGGTGGCTAATAAGGGGCATTATAGAATCCATAAGGCCAGACTTCATATTGCCTTGTATTAAGTCTAAAATTACCATATCAAAATTCATTAATTGTTCTACCTTTATCTAATATATTATATACCTACATTAATTTATCATTTTCAAGTACAAAAGGCTTGGCTGTAGGCTGGTCATATTCTACATCATATTTTTCCATAAGGTACTTTTTCAAATCTTCCTTATTTTTGAACTTATTCAACCTATATGGTTCTTGGAAGGCTACCTTTTCCACAAAGTAGACCCCATCATTTGCCTTGAGCATTATACCTACATGACCTATAAAGAGGCTGTCTTGCCCCTTTTCAATCTGGCTATGGAATACTACTGATACCATGCTAGCCTTGTCATTTTTGGCGAATTTTACACCCCTAGCTTCCCATTCCTTTTTGAATATCTGATAGTGCTTTTTTACATCCTTTGTATCAATGGTTTTCACTTCGTTAAATATGCTTTTAAATATATTCTTGTCCTCTTCTGTCTTGGCAGCAGAATTATCTGTAGTCAAGGAAAGAAGGTCAATACCTAGATTTTCTGTATCATCACCAGTCTTGGCCTGGCTTGCCTTCATATAGTCACCAAATAAACCATATGAGGTTATCCTACAATTATAGCCCTCAAAGTCATTATTTTTTGCCTTCCACTGGTCCTGCATATCATAGGGATCATACTTGGTATCCTGGACACCAGCCTTTTCAAAATCCCCAGCTAGGGACTTGCTGTCTACACTAGAATTAAACTGGTCAAGGTGGTTAAAAAATACCTTCTGCCTCTCCTTGGATATACCTGCCTGGTCAAATAGGTTGGCTAGTAGATCTCTAGATGACTTGTCACTTATATTAGTATAGCTTACCTTCATCCCCTTGGCCTGGTCTGATTTGGACTCACTAAGGTTTGATGATTGACCCTGCTTACTAGCTGAACCCTCCTCTTTATTACCAATACTACAACCAGTTGCCACAAGTAGGCAAAGGGACAGTAGGCATAGCTTCTTTAAATTATTTTTCATATACACTTCTCCTTATTGTTCTTATTTAAACCCTTAGGCAGGCAATTGCAAATACCTACCTATACCTATAATAGCCTAGATTGCTAAATTATATCTATACTACCTATTTTCATATTTGATACCCAGATTCGTATTTATACTACCACATAGGCCAATATAAGTGTCTTAAAGTATATTTCAAAGACTTTTTTCTAAGTGTATAAATAAAGTCTAAGCATAGAAAAAGGGATATACAAGTCAATTGTATACCCACCTAAATTAATCTAATTTATCCTTTTTATATTAGTTTTCTTATAAAAAATATCGGCAAGAGCCTCTATGTAATTAAGCCCTCTAAGGATTCCTACGGTCTACACTCAATATAGACCATAGGGACTCTTGTCTTTATTATTTCCTTGTAGCCAAGCTTCCAGCCATTATCCTCTAAAAATTTAATATAGCCTTCCTCAGTCCACCTGTGCTCAAAGTTAACCCCTATCAAATTCAAAAATTTGGCCCAAATACCTATTTTAACAGTCATATCCCTGTTGATAAAATTTGGTGCTATTAAGAGTCCTCCTGGCTTCAAGACCCTCCTTATTTCACTTAGGGCCTTAATTGGATCAGGTATTATATGGAGGGCATTTGCTATTATGGCTACATCAAAACTATCATCTGGATAGGGAAGACTTGTAGCATCTGCAAGCTCAAAGGTAAGATTATCTGGACAAGCCTCCTTGCCAGCAACTGCCAACATACCCTCAGAATAGTCTGTAGCCACATAGGTCTTACAGGCAGGGGCTACACTCCTAGCCAAACGACCTGTACCACTACCAATCTCAAGGACGGACCTATCAGCCACTGACTTTGATATTTTTGAGTACATATAGTCATAGGTATTCCTGTCAGACTTCATAGCAAAATCATAGAGGGGGGCACACCTATCCCAAATATTTTTTTTCATAATAGCACGACCTTCCTTATTAATATACATATATTGATAATCGTTTTTATATTTATATTATAGCATATATTTTTTTCTTGTTAAGGAAAATTTTTCATCCTTATAGAAAGTATTTTGGATAAAAGTAAAAGGAGTTGCTATAGTAAAATAAACCTCTTTACTATATGCAACCCCTTTTAGAGACTTCTATTTATTTAAATTTATTTTTCTAAGGCCTGGTCAATATCAGCTATTAGGTCGTTTACATCTTCTATACCTACAGAAAGTCTAACAAGGTCTGGAGATACACCTGCCGCTGCTAGCTCTTCATCATTCATCTGCCTATGTGTAGTAGATGCTGGATGTAGTACACAAGTTCTTGCATCAGCTACGTGAGTTACAATTGAAGCTAGTTTTAAAGAGTCCATGAACTTGACTGCGGCCTCTCTACCACCTTCAACACCGAAAGAAATTACTCCACAAGATCCATTTGGTAGGTACTTCTGTGCTAGCTCATACTGGCTGTCATTTTCTAAACCTGAGAAGGATACCCAAGATACCTTTGGATGCTTTTCTAGGTGCTTAGCAATAGCTAGGGCATTTGCAAAGTGTCTTTCCATTCTTAGGTGTAGTGTTTCTAGACCAATACCTAGGTAGAATGAATTCTGAGGTGAAGGTATAGAACCTAGGTCACGCATCAAGTTTGTTGTCATCTTTGTGATATAGGCTCCCTTACCAAAGCTTTCAGTATATACAACACCGTGGTAAGTTTCGTCTGGAGTAGTTAGTTCTGGATACTTTTCACTGTACTTTGTCCAATCGAAGTTACCTGAGTCTACAACAACACCACCGACAGAGTTTGCTGAACCATTCATATACTTAGTAGTTGAGTGTGTAACAATATCTGCACCCCATTCAAATGGCTTACAGAAGATTGGTGTTGGGAAGGTATTATCTACTATTAGTGGCACACCATGCTTATGGGCAGCATTTGCAAACTTTTCTATGTCTAATACGTTAAGTGAAGGGTTTGATAGGGTTTCACCAAATACTAGTTTAGTATTAGGCTGGAACTTTGATTCTAGCTCTTCAACTGAAATATCTGGTTCAACAAATGTAGACTCTATACCAAAGTTCTTCAATGTATTAGCTATTAGGTTGTATGTTCCACCATATATAGTAGAGCATGAGATAACATGGTCGCCTGCTCCAGCTATATTGATTATAGCGAATAGGTTGGCAGCCTGGCCTGATGAAGTTAGTATAGCAGCTACACCACCCTCAAGCTGGCAAATCTTTCTTGCCACAGCATCATTTGTTGGGTTTGAAAGTCTAGTGTAGAAGTAGCCTGCTTCTTTTAGGTCAAATAGGTCACCCATCTGCTGAGATGTCTCATATTTAAAAGTTGTAGATTGTACTATTGGAACTACTCTTGGTTCTCCATTCTTTGGTTCGTAACCACCTTGTACGCATATTGTGTTAGTATTGAAATTTGTCATTAAAATCACTCCTTTTCTTTTTCTAAAATTTTAAAATATATTTGTTTTTATTTATATGTTAACAGGGCTTTTACTCAAACTGTGTCAGTGGATCTTTCCCCTTTACAGCTCCTATTATAAATCCAAGTGTTGCAGGTAGGAACCATGCAAAACCAAGACCGCTTAACGGAAGTAAATCAACAAAAGCCTTGATAATAGCTATGTCGGCAACTGATAAAATTGCTTCTAAAATACTTACTGCTAGTGTAAATATAAGGGCATATCTGAAGCTCTGCTTGTTAGGTATATACTTACGGAAAATACCTAGAATCATCAGAACTATTAAACTTGGGTAAACCCCCTTATAAATCGGTGTTGCAAAGTAGATGATTTTTTCAACACCTAGTACAGCTATTGTAGCACCAAGGACTGCGAAAACTAGGGCAGCTAGCTTGTGTGGTATCTTTCCATTTGAAAAATCATGGAAGAAGTTAGCAATAGATGTAATCTGGCCTATAGCAGTTGTTACACAGGCTAAAACTACGGCTATTGAAAGGAATAGCATTCCATTCTTTCCAAGGACTCTTTCAGCAATACCAAGTAATAACTGACTTCTTTCTATATCCTTTGGATAGTAGCTGCTTACTGAAGCACCTAGGTAGATTAGACCTACATAGATAACAGCCAAAAGTATAAGGGCAATAACACCGCAATAAGCAGTAAGTTTATTTCTTTCTCCACTTGTCTTATATCCCCTGTGGATAATATCTCCTATAAAGACAGTACCTATAAGGTAACTCACTATTA
>NZ_CDRRTB010000057.1:0-10913 GCF_977045075.1 Peptostreptococcus sp.
GCTAATGGAAAGGTATAAAATACAAAAGGGCAATATCCATAGCTATAAGTTTGCTATGGATGCTGCCGCATAATTTAATAGATTTTATTGATTTAAATTATCACCAACGTTATTTGACATAGAGCCACTAAAAAAGACTTGGTTGATTGTTCCAAGTCTTTTTATATGAAAATATATGCTATATACAACCAATAAAAATAGGGTAGCCATTGATAAAATGAAATTCTATTTAGCAATCTTGCAAACAGAAGTAACTTCTTAACCTGGCTACCCTTGATATATTCTATTGTGGACTTATTATATTAAGCTCTGACAAGCTGTTATTATACTTAGCTTGTATACGTCTTCTTCGTTACAACCTCTTGAAAGGTCTGTTATAGGCTTATTTAGACCCTGGATGATTGGACCTAAGGCTTCAAACCCACCCAATCTCTGGGCTATCTTGTATCCAATATTACCAGCATCTACTGATGGGAAGATAAATACATTGGCGAATCCAGCAACCTCTGAACCTGGAGCCTTTTGCTTAGCGACTGTTTCAGATACTGCAGCATCAAACTGTAGCTCTCCATCGATTACCATGTCTGGAGCTAATTCCTTAGCCATCCTAGTTGCATCCTGGACCTTTGTTATAAGATCATGCTTAGCTGAACCCTTAGTTGATAAGCTTAGCATGGCTACCTTTGGATCTATACCAAACATCTTAGCCATTCTAGCAGACTCTACTGCTACTCCAGCTAGGCCTTCAGCATCCAATTCTATGTTAATAGCACAGTCTGCAAATAGGTACCTAGTTTCACCTCTAAGCATTAGGAAAGAACCACTTGTTCTTGGTACTCCCGGCCTAGTCTTTACTATCTGTAGGGCTGGCCTTACTGTATCAGCTGTTGAGTGAACAGCACCACTAACCATACCATCTACCTTATCCATATAAGTCAACATTGTGCCGAAGAAGTTAACATCCTTTAGGATCTTTCTGGCCTCTTCATCATTTACCTTGCCCTTTCTTCTTTCAACAAAGGCTGCTACCATATCGTCAAATTCTGGATAATTGTCCATGTCAATAATTTCTATACCGTCAATATCAAAATTATTTTCTAGAGCTACTGACTTTATGGCTTCTGGTTGACCCAGTAGAACTGGTACCAATATTCCCTCCTTCTGTAGCCTTGCTGCTGCACCAAGTACTCTTGGCTCAGTTCCTTCTGGTAAAACTATTCTTATATTTTTACCATCAATTTGTGCTTTTAATTCGTCGAATAATTCCATTTTCATCCTCCTGATTACCTATTACTTTTTATATTTACATGCCCTCACAACTACCATCAAGAGAGCAGGTATTTAAATCTATGACAACCCTTGTTACGGTTGGCATATATTTACGACTAGCTCTAAATTTACCTTCTCTGGACCTAATTAATAAGTAGGCCAGTCCCGTGAAAGCAAATCCTACTAGGGCACTCAAGACCTCTAACATACTTGTTACACCTAGTAATTCGAATATATAATATGAACCTACTGAGCCTAGTAAAAGTCCTAATAGGGGTATTCCATACAGGATGCCTAGAGCCTTCATTACATCTATTTGGTCCATACTAACCTCGACATTGTCGCCCAACTTTGCACCTATGGAGTTGTCTACCTCTACTATTATTTCCTGGGACTCTGATGATGAAGATCCTATGCACTTACCACAAGATGCACAGGCAGAATTTCTCTGCATCCTCATCATAGCAGTTCTTTCATCTACTATTTCTACAATTCTACCTCTTTGATCCATTTGTATCCCTCCTCTTATTTGGAGTATCTCACCATTAGTTCAATCATTTCATCAATTAGCTCCTGCTTATCGTCCTCATTATGCTCAAGGGCTTCCTTTACACAGCCCCTAATATGATTCTCGAGGATCATATTCCCAACGGCATTGATAGCTGACTTGGCTGCAGAAATTTGTGTAAGTATATCTACACAGTATCTTTCATCCTCAACCATACCCTGTATTCCCTTGATTTGGCCCTCAATCCTCCTCAATCTCTTTAGGAGTAGGTCCTTATCATTACTGGGATTCAAGTGTCTATCATCATGATTATTTACTGAATCAATACTCATATCTTATTCCTTATCTTCTATTTCTACCCTAATACTTAGCTCCTTAAGCTGGTCATCCTCTGCAGTAGTTGGGGCGTTTGTCATCGGGCAAACTGCATTCTGGTTTTTAGGGAAGGCTATTACCTCTCTTATATTTTCAGCTCCTGCTAATAGCATAACCAGTCTGTCTAAACCAAAGGCTATACCACCATGAGGTGGTGTACCAAACTTGAAGGCATCAATTAAGAAACCAAATTTGTTATAGGCCTCTTCATCTGTAAAGCCAAGGGCCTTAAACATCTTCTTCTGTACCTCTGCATTAGAGATTCTGATTGATCCCCCACCTACTTCATACCCATTTAATACTATATCATAGGCTTTTGCCCTTAATTCTAATTTATTTTCTGCTGATTCTAACTTATCTAGGTCCTCGTCCATTGGTGAAGTGAATGGGTGGTGCTTAGCAACAAATCTACCATTTTCTTCATCCTCCTCAAATATTGGGAACTCAGTCACCCATAATAGGTTGAACTGGTTAGGATCTGCTAGACCCAGCTTGTCTGCTACAGCTATTCTTACCTGGCCTAAGGCGTCATACACTACTGAATCCTTGTCTGCCACAAATAGGAGTAGGTCTCCCAGCTTTGCATCCATAGCATCAGTAATCTTTGCTAATTCCTCTTCTGTAAAAAATTTAGCTATTGGAGATGTAATACCCTCTTCACTTATCTTCATCCAAGCTAGTCCCTTGGCCCTATATGTCTTTGCATGGTCCTCCAAGTGGCTGATAGCCTTTCTCGTGAAGTGATCTGCCCCACCTACTACATTTATGCCTCTTACTGAGTAACCAGGCTTAGTAGAGTCTGCAAAAACCTTAAAGCCACAGTCTGCTACTATGTCAGATATATTTACAAATTCTAGACCATACCTTGTATCTGGCTTATCAGACCCATACTTATTCATTGCATCTGCATAAGTCATCCTTGGAAATGGCGTAACTATATCCCTGCTAAGCGCCTTCTTAAATACATCTTTTACTAGACCTTCCATTATAGTCATTACATCATTTTCTTCAACAAATGACATTTCACAGTCTATCTGAGTGAATTCTGGCTGTCTATCAGCCCTAAGGTCTTCATCTCTAAAGCACTTAACTATCTGGAAGTACCTATCCATACCAGATACCATTAATAGCTGCTTATATAGCTGCGGTGACTGTGGTAGGGCATAGAACTTACCTTCATTTACCCTTGATGGCACAAGGTAGTCTCTTGCTCCCTCTGGAGTTGGCTTAACCAAGAATGGCGTTTCTATTTCACAGAAGTTATTATCTGATAGGTAGTTTCTAACTATATTGGCAACCTTGTGTCTTAGCATCAAGTTCTTCTGCATTTTAGGCTTTCTAAGGTCAAGGTACCTATACTTCAACCTTAGTGCTTCACTTACTTCATCATCATCCTTTATATATATAGGTGGTGTCTGTGATTCATTTAGAACTCTTAACTCTTGAGCAAAAACCTCTATGTCACCAGTTGGCATGTTAGGGTTTTTAGACTGTCTTTCGCATACCTTACCCCTCACAGCTATTACATATTCGCTACCTAGCTTTTCAGCCTTTTCAAAGGCTTCCTTGCTTACATCGGTATCAAATACAATCTGGGAAATTCCTCCCCTATCTCTTAAATCAACAAAGACTAGTCCACCAAGATTTCTCTTTTTCTGGACCCATCCCATCAATACTACTTCTTTGCCTATATCAGAAGATCTCAAGTCTCCTGCGTAACAAGTTCTCTTCATACCCTTTAAATTATCCAATGCCTCTACCTCCAAATTATAGTACAGTTCTTAGCTCTTCAACTAATTCACTGATTTTTATCAATTTCTGGTCACCTGTTTCCATATTTTTCAGTGTGGCCTCATCCTTATCAAGCTCGTCGTCTCCAATTACAATAGTATACTTAGCATTAATCTTGTTAGAATACTTGAACTGGGCCTTCAGGCTCCTATCTAGATGGTCCTTATCTGCTGATATATGATTATCTCTTAAGTCTTTTAGGATACTGAAGGACTTTAGCTTTGCCTTGTCCCCTATAGTTACCACAAATATATCTGTATGGTTAGGGTTGCCAATTTCTACCCCATTAGCTTCAAGTGTTAATAAAAGCCTCTCTGCTCCTAGTCCAAAGCCTATACCACTATAACCGCTTGGTCCCCCAATTTGTTCAACCAAACCATCATACCTACCACCGCCACATACAGTAGACTGGGCTCCTAGGTCATTAGAAATAATTTCAAAGGCCGTCCTCTTGTAGTAGTCTAGACCCCTTACTATCTTCTTGTCCACCACATAATTGATGTCCATTTCATCCAGGTATAGCTTTAACTGACTGAAGTGGTCCTTACAATTTTCACATAAGTGGTCTGCCATCAATGGTATATCAACTATATTGGCCTGGCAGGTTTCATTCTTACAATCTATTACCCTCATAGGATTCTTGTCTCTTCTATCATTACATAGGTCACAAAGGACATCAGCCTTGGCAGCCAAGTAGTCCTTTAATAGCTGGTTGTATTCTTCTCTACAAACTGGACATCCAACTGAGTTAATAGACACTGTCAGGTCCTTTAAGCCAGCCTCGCCTAAGAACTGCATTGCCAGTGATATTACCTCTGCATCCAAGGAAGGAGTATCGCTACCTAAGGCTTCTACACCAAACTGGTGGAACTGTCTCTGTCTACCAGACTGAGGTCTTTCATACCTAAAGCAAGGTGTTATGTAGAAAAGTTTAGTAGGCTGAGTTTCAGCATACATTTTGTTTTCAATAAAGGCCCTGATTACGCCGGCTGTTCCCTCTGGTTTTAGGGTAAGGTCCCTATCTCCCCTATCCTTAAAAGTATACATTTCCTTTTGAACTATATCAGTAGTATCACCAACACCCCTCTTAAATAGCTCTGTGTGCTCAAATATTGGTGTCCTAATTTCTTCATAGCCATATAGCCTGCACAGGTCCCTGAACTTACCCTCTAAGTAATTCCATTTATAGGCTTCTGCAGGTACTATATCCTTAGTTCCTCTTGGTGCTTTTGTTAACATTTTTTGCTACCTCCTTATACTTCTTATCTATCATTTCATCGATTCTTGTTAGATAATGGTCTAGGTTCTTTACATCGTCGACCCTTTCTATTCGATTTTCATCTAGGTATACAAACTTGGAAACTGCCCCAGCCCCTATCGCATAGTTAGATTGCTTTTCCTCCATAATCTGCATATTGTACAGGCATTCATATCCAGGCTTAGCATAGCCTATGTTTTCTAGGTTACCAAGCATATGTTTCTGTCTGTACATGTAGTAAGGCTTGTAGCCATGGACTTCCATATACCTCCTAGAAATATCTATCATTTCAACCATATTCCTATAGTTGGTCAAGTCATTTTTATGGTCTTGTAAATTAATATTCAAGTCTGAAGCCCTTTTAAGTGCAAGTGTGTGGACTGTAACACTCTCTGGGTCCAGGTCTATTATCCTTTTCATAGTCTCCTCAACCATGGCTGGCGTCTCACCTGGTAGTCCTAGTATAAGATCCATATTTATATTATCAAAGCCAAGGTCTCTAGCCATTTTGAAAGATTCCACAATATCTTCAACACTGTGACTTCTACCAATCCTATCTAGACTTACCTGGTTCATAGTCTGTGGATTTATACTAATCCTGTCTACATTGTACTTTTTAAGTACCTCTAGTTTTTCTCTAGTTATGGTATCTGGTCTCCCAGCTTCTACAGTAAATTCCTTAATCTCAGATAAGTCTAAGATTTCAAATAGGCTTGATATCAGATAATCCATATCCTTAGCCTCTAAGCTGGTCGGTGTACCTCCACCTATGTAGAGACTTTCTATAGTCTTGCCAAAGTCCTCTATAATTGACTTGATACCCCTGGCTTCCTTTAATAGGGTATCAACATATGACACCCTATGCTGACCATACCTATCCAGACTGTGAGATGGGAAGGAACAATATAGGCACCTTGTTGGGCAAAAAGGTATGCTCAAGTAAAGTGATATCTTGTCCTCCGAAGTTGGATATATAAAGGGTCTTTCCCTCTTGGCTACATCCATTATTAGGTTCAACTTTTCCTGGGATATAAGATATTCTTTCTTCATGAAGTCGCTTATTTCCTGGTCAGTCTTACCCTGATCCATAAGGCTATGTATTAACTTAACAGGTCTGATACCGGTTAAAATGCCCCATGGAACATTGGCATCATACTTGTCACTCAAATAGTCAAACATTGACCTCTGAATAAGTCTTTTTGATATTGTCTTAATATCATTATCTATTTTTTTATTTATTTTTGCAAATTTTTTTTCATAATCTACTAGATCTATATCTTGAGAAAGCTCTCTCTCGTATATAAGCTGACCTTCCTTATATACCTGGCTTTTGGTAAGTATCCTCACCCTATCAGAAGCTCGGTCTAACTCCAACTTATTGACCAAAAGTTCACCCTCTCTATTAACGCCAAAATCTTCTGAGCATTCTATAAAAGAAAACTCAGAAGAAAATAACTTTAGAAATTCGGATATCTCGTACCTATAATTATGCCCCTGCAATAATATATACATCTATACCACCAATTTCATATAATAATTTTCTTGTTTTTCAATACCTATGGTACTGGCTGGACCATGACCTGGATAAACAGTTAAGTCATTTTCCATCTTGCTTAATTTCTTTAGAGACTTCAATATAACCTTATAGTCGCCCCCATAGAAATCTGTCCTTCCTATTGACCCTGCAAATAGGGTATCACCTGTAAACATATCCATACCTACCCTAATACACATACCACCCTTAGTATGGCCTGGTGTTGCAATAAAGGTAAATGTATGGTCTCCTAGCCTTAGTTTTTCCTTATCGCTAACATATATGTCTGCTTCAAATTCTATTCTAGACCTAAAAAGTTGGTGACTCATATTCTTGTTAGCGTCATTTAGCATTTCTTTTTCATCCTGGTGGGCTAAGACCTTAGCTCCAGTCAATTTTTTTAATTCAAGGACATCTCCTATATGGTCAGCATGACCATGTGTCAGCATTATATACTTGACTACAAGATTTTTGTCCTTTATAAACTTCATTTCTTCATCTATATTGAAGGATGGATCTATTACTACTGCTTCAAGTGTTTTCTCATCGTAGCAAACGTAAGTATTTTCTCCCATCATTGTATCTGTAATTACCTTAATTTTCATGTATATTTAAACCCTTCCTAGAAATTTTTCTTAGAATCAATCAACAAGGTCACTGGTCCATCATTTACCAGCTCTACCATCATATGGGACCTAAACTTTCCTGTATGAGTGTCAACCCCCATAGCCTTGGCCTTGTCTACAAATTTTTGGTAGAAGTCATCTGCCATATCTGGCCTGGCAGCCTCACTGAAACCTGGACGCCTACCCTTTCTGCAATCACCAAAAAGAGTAAATTGGCTGACAACCAAAAGCTGACCTCCAACATCCACAAGCGATAGGTTCATCTTGTCATCTTGGTCCTCAAATATTCTAAGATTGACAATCTTATCAACCATATAGTCTATATCCTTAGGCGTGTCATCCTGGCTGACACCTAATAGGACCATTAGCCCCTTGTCTATCTGTCCAATCAGCTGATCTTCAACCTCTACTTTGGACCTTGTAACTCTCTGAACAACTGCTCTCATTATCCCTACTCCTATCTTCCGTGTACCCTATAGGCCTCTTCTACACCTGGTATATTTTTCATCTTCCTAATAAGGCTGTTTAGCTCTTCCATGCCAACCACCTCTACTGATAGGTCTATTGTTACACCAATATCTGTTCCCTTTCTGGCATATATCCCAACCAAACCTACCTTTTCATTTGATATTACATGGGTAACTTCGTTTATGATACCCCTTCTATCATTAGCCTTTATCTGAAGCTCTGCTTCGAATTTAGAGTTTATATCCTCTATCCATGACACCTTAATCATCCTTGGAGCATTTTTCTCCTTGTCTCTAAGAACATTCTCACAGTCAGTCCTATGAACTGTAACACCCCTCCCCCTTGTGATGTATCCAACTATTTCATCACCTGGAAGTGGACTGCAGCATCTGGCAAATCTAACATATATACCATCTAGACCATCAACCTTTACACCCGTATGCCTCTTTTCAGTCTTCTTGGATGTATACTTGCTCTTTTCAGGGTCAACTATGTTGTGGGCTACAACCTCTTCTTCAAGGTTTGCCATCTGTTCTTTTTCTAGCTTTCTTTCTTCTTTAGTAATTTCGTCTTTAACCTTATTTACTACGTGGTTACCTATAATACCACCATAGCCTATAGTAGCTAGAAAGTCTTCATAGTCAGGTTGGTTGAACCTAACAGCAATTTCCTTAATTGCAGCCATTACCTTGGCATCATTCCTACTTAGGTTATTTCTTGAAAGTTCCTTATCAAGTATGGCTAGACCTCTCTCTATATTTTCCTCTCGCCTCTCCTTCTTAAAGAACTGTTTTATCTTATTTCTTGCATTTGGAGTTTTTACCAAGTTCATCCAGTCCCTACTTGGTCCTAGAGAATTTGGAGATGTAAGTATTTCAACTATCTGTCCATTTTTTAGCTTGTACTCTAATGGTACAATCCTACTATTAACCTTAGCTCCAACACACTTGTTACCTACATTGGAGTGGATCCTATAGGCGAAGTCTATTGGTGTAGAACCATTAGGCAGCTCTAAGACATCCCCCTGTGGTGTAAATACATACACCTGGGCGTTAAATACATCCTCCTTAAGGGCATCAAGGAATTCATAAGGATCAGTAACATCCTTCTCCCATTCCATCATCTGCCTCAACCATTGAAGTCTCCTATCAACATCACTTAGACTATTGTCAGTGACACCCTCCTTGTACTTCCAATGGGCAGCTATACCAAATTCAGCTACATTGTGCATCTCATATGTCCTTATCTGGATTTCAACTGGCTCACCATCTGAACCTATAACTGTAGTATGCAATGACTGGTACATATTTGGCTTTGGCATGGCAATATAGTCCTTGAACCTTCCCGGAATTGGCTTCCATAGGGTATGTACTTCGCCAAGAACTGCGTAGCAGTCCCTATCTGTATCTACTAAAACTCTTACTGCAGTTAAGTCATATATCTCATCAAAGCTCTTATTTTTCTTTTTCATCTTCTTGAAGATACTATAAAAATGCTTAGGACGTCCGTACACGTCACATTCTACGCCCTTATCGTTCATGTCCCTCTTTATTATAGTAACAATCTCATCTATATAGGCTTCTCTTTGCTCTCTCTTCTTATTAACCCTATTGACAAGATCGTAGTACTCTTCTGGATACAAAAATCTAAAGGCCAGGTCCTCTAATTCCCATTTTATAGTAGATATACCCAGCCTGTGTGCTATACCCGCATATATATCTAGGGTCTCTTGGGCCTTATACCTTACCTTATCGCTATCCATATATTCAAGAGTTCTCATGTTATGGAGTCTATCCGATAGCTTTATCAACATGACCCTCATATCCTTGGCCATGGCCATAAACATCTTTCTAAGGTTGCTAGCTTGAGACTCTTCCTTAGTCATATACTTGATTTTACCAAGCTTAGTTACACCATCAACAAGGGCAGCTACATCCTTACCAAACATTTCTTCTATATCTGACTCTTCATAATCTGTATCCTCTACCACGTCATGAAGTAGGCCTCCACAAATGGTATCAATATCCAATTCCATATCTGCTAGTATATTGGCAACTGCTACTGGATGGATAATATATGGCTCTCCAGACTTTCTGAATTGTCCCTCATGGGCCTCCTTAGCTAAATTATAAGCTCTTACCACCTTATCTATATCAGCATTAGGCGCATATGCTTTTATTTTTTCTATTAAATTTTGTATTCTATCATCGTACATAAAATCACCCCTCATACTAAATATAATCTAAGCTGGTAATGCTCTTCTAATAAACCGATATAGACCCTCTTATCTCTTATTCACTGTCATACTGAACTAGGGTCTGGACATCGTAGCCCTTAAGCTTGTCCCTACCATTTAAGAATGTCAATTCAATCAAAAATTCTAGACTTACAACCTGACCACCAAGCTTCTCAATTAGCTTAGTAGCTGCTGCGGTTGTACCACCTGTAGCTAGAAGATCATCAACTATAGCAACCCTCTGTCCTGGCTTTATAGCATCCTTGTGTATCTCTAGAGTATCAGTTCCATATTCTAAGTCATATTCTATACTTTCAACATCGTATGGTAGCTTTCCAGGCTTTCTGATAGGAACAAAGCCTACACCAAGTGCATAGGCAACTGGAGTACCAAATATAAAGCCCCTAGCTTCTGGGCCCACTATCAGGTCAACCTTCTTTTCTCTTAAATAATCCGCCATTCTATCAACGGCAACCTTGAAGGCCTCTCCATCACCAATCAAGGTAGTGATATCCTTAAAACCTATGCCTTCCTTTGGAAAATCCTGGACATTTCTAATTTTTGCTTCTAAATTCATATATTCCTCCACAGTATCGACCCTATAAATTGTATGTTTCAACAAATTTTTTGTAATCTTCACCTATATATTCAATGATTTTATTTTTTTCTAAGTCTAGCTTGGCATCTGGCCTAGGTAATACCTCTATTTGAATCGTATCCATATCCAAATTTAAATCAAAGCTCAAGAGATTTTCAGCTTTCAAGACCTTTAAAATCAAGTCTAGCTTGATTGGATTGAGGCCTGTTGCTTCAATCAATTGGCTATATTTTATTTTACCTATATTAAT
>NZ_CDRRTB010000058.1:0-10828 GCF_977045075.1 Peptostreptococcus sp.
ATTATACCACGAAAACATTGAAATCTCAATGTTTTCTTGGTATGGATATCATAAAGATGCATTTGTATTGTACTAGAAACTAGAAAAGTCCACACTTTTACATGTGGACTTTGTCTACAGTCTGAGGTCCCTAGCAATGTAGGGACCTGATTATCATTTATTGTTTTTTAAGTGCTTACTTTAGTATTGATCTGATTGCAGATTCTGGTAGGTACTTGTATCCACCGACTACAACCAGGTCATTAATCTTGTGATTAACGATATAATTTTTTATGTCATTTGAAATACCCTTGTCTGGAGCAAGAAGTATCGGTGCATTATCCTTGCCTGCAATAGGGCCTGCAACTAAGGCATCGGCAAAGATTTTGCCAGAAGCCAGGTAGGCCTTCTTTGAATCCTTAAACTTGCTATTTGCTATCTTGATAGAAGTTTCATACCTATCTTTACCAGAAAATCTTTCAATAGTATTTGTCAGCTTGTTTTCTACATCCTTAGATATAGTATTTAGACCACCTACTATATATACATTTTTCAAGTCACTAGTATCTATAAGCCTCTTTATATTAGAAGGAATAGAGTTACGTTTAACTAATAGTATTGGGTATGCTTCCTTTGATGCATATGGGCTAATAGCTAGGGAATCAGGGAAGGATTCTCCTGATGAAATCACAGCCGTATTTTTATTGCCAGATACTGAAATTACCTTTCTTGCAACTAATTCAGATGTTTCATACCTATCGCTACCAGCTAGTCTTTCTATGCTAGAATCATACTTACTAAGAGCTTTTTCTACATTACTATTAACGGAACTATTTCCACCCACTATTATAAGGTCCTTGGCACCTAGTCTTTCTATTTCAGATCCTACTCTTGGATCTAAAGAATTATTTTTAGTAAGAAGTATAGGTGCATTTAGGGATTTTGCAAGCACTGATGCTGTCATAGAATCTGGGAATATATCTGCCCTTGCTATTATAACAGTATTTGCCCTTTCAAAGTTCTTTTTAGATAGGTCTATAGCAGTCGCTATTCTATCACTTCCACTTATTCGCCTGCTAGAAACTTGACTACCTACTGGAGCACCAGTAGAGTTTGCTGGAGCAGTAGAGCCACCACCATTTGTTGGACTAGTAGAGCCACCGTTATTTGAAGGGTCAGTATAAGGGGTAATTTGTGAAGAACCTTTTGGGTCTCCATCGCCACCCTGGTAAGTGCCTTCCTTAGCTCTTATCTTTACACTAGGTGAGGCAACATCTCCGCCTATAGCCTTCTTAGTATTCAATATGTTATCCCTACGACCATCTCCACCAGTCAATTTGGCAATAGCTACATCTATTATACCAGTACCAGATACTGCTTTTCCACCCTTTCCATCTTTTCTATTTACAGTGTCAACATAGCCCCTACCGCCTTTTGCAATAAGAGAGCCTTCACCTACAATTTTTCCATTTTCAAGGACTATTGCATCTGCCCCTACAGTAGAGAATGGATTATTTGTTTCAACATTATCTCCTCCACCAACTACCTCTAGGCTAGCATCCTTATCAAGAGTAACAACACCATTATTTACTTTTAGTCCATTTTGTGCTTCAACACTAGTAGTAAAGCCCTTGTCACCCTTAATCTTATTTGTACCCTTTACAGTAATATTACCATTAACAATAACTACTGACTTAGGCTCCTTTGGAGCAAGGGTAGACCCATCAGTTAAGAATGTAGATAGGGATTTTATACTTGAATCTTCTAGAATACTACCATCATTTAAAGTTATAGTATTAGTTGTAGAAGAGTTGTCCTTAACGGTTAGAGTACCACCATTTACCTCGACAGGTCCATAGGTAACACAACCATCTAAAGTAAGTTTTCCACCCTTTTCAACTATTATCTTAGTGCTGCTCTTAATTTTTAAATTTTTCAAAGTAACATCGGCACCTTTTGGAATTGTTATAGTTTCAGTAGCATAGCTATCTGTATTACCAAGCTCACCATAAAGACCCTCTTCATTTGAACCAGCTATTTCCTTAAGATTTGTTGGTATTGTAGCATTTCCTACCGTAAATATTTTATACGGCATCATCATCCATTTTGATTCTGTAGAGTCTAAGGCATCTAGCCTAGTTTGCAGTGACTTAGTTAAATCATATACATGAATATCAACAGAATTTGTAGTAGATACCCTGCTTCCATCAGTAACCTTAGCAGTCAATTTGTAAAGTGCTTCAGGTCCCTTTGCTTCTCCATCTACATTTACAACACTTTCCTTATTGATATAGGAAATAGGATCTAATTCAGCCCTTAAGCCACTTCCCTGTGGAGAAATTGACAGTTCAACTTTTGCATTAGGGTATTTCTGTTTGAATTCATAGTATGGAATGTATTTAGCATTGCTTTCTGTTCCCTCCTTAACTAGAAGGGTTATTTTGCCCTTATCAGCGCTACTCACGACCCCTCCACTTGAGCCTGTAGCAGATGAAACTACGTCCACACCCCCATTAGAAGAATAGGATTTATTACCGATAAAACCAAAAATCGGTGCGTTTCCTTTTAAAAAGGCCCTCATTGTATTTAGAACGCTTATTTTCAATTCTTTTTCTGCTACTTCATCATTAGTGGATGCTTTTATCTTTAGTGAATAGTCACCAACTTTATTAGGAGCACCTGTGATACTAACCTTATTATCTGCAGAAACTGTGGCAGTAAGACCACTTCCTTCTGGAGATATACTAGCCTCTACACGTGCATTTTCCTTGTTATCACCAACTAGGTCATATCCTAGCTGGTCATTTTCATCCAACCCTATAACCCTTGTAAAGGGACCATTATAGTCTAGGTTAATACCCAAAGCAATTGATGGCCTAGCACTATTTCCAAGACTTGTAGTTATGCCATCGGCAACTGTTGTCAGGCTACCATGGTTATTTACATTATTGTTCTTATTCTTGAAACTAGAGTTTTCAAAGGTCACATTACCATTATTTACAACAATGTTATCAAAATTGCAATTTATAAACTTTACTTTAGCACCTTCTTCGATTACTACATAGGCACCTTGATCATTTCTTCCCCTGCCATTTCTAAAGTCAATATTTACCACCTCTACATTTGAGCCGGCCTTAAATGTAACAAGGTCCTTGGCTATATAACCAAGACTAACACGACCATTGTTATATCTTGTTTCTCCTTGCAACTTTACTATGGGGGAGGCTATATTTACATTCCCCATACTATTTTGGTCAGTAGTAACCTTTATTATAGATTTACCCTGAGATTTTGCCGTTTCTACTGCATCGCTAAACTTTCCATAAAACTGGGAGTTAACAATATGGGTTTGACTACTTTCATCTGCAAATGAATCTACATTAGCAACCATCCCTATTGCTAAAGTAAAAACTGTAAGCATACAAACAGTTTTCCTTAACATATTTTGTCTTTTTCCTACCATTAGCTTTTTTTCCTCCTTCTCTTATACCATAAAAGCCTACGAATATCATTTACATGATTTACAATTATAACATCGAGAATCATTATAAGTCAATTGTAAAAGTATAATTTTATCAATTGCAAACGTTATTCTTTTAAATTTTATAAAATAACTTATAATATATTAAAAAAGCAGGGTCAATAAGCTATACTTGCTTATGGACCCCGCCATATAATTATATTAATTCTATTGTTATAAATCCTACTTCATACCATATGATAGGAGAGTACAATTTTGGACATTGAGGTACTTAATACCTGCCTAAAAACAGATGTTTTTATAAGATATTTAGGGCAATTAGCATTATAATGCCACCGGAAACAACTGACACGCCAATATTTCTAAACTTAACAGAAATTAGGATTATCAGTATTAGGGGTATTAGCTTTATGTTTGAAATAGACAAAAAAAGCTGGCCGTTTTTAAAGAAGATATCCTTTATTATCATGGCAACAAATACACCTAGGGGTATATATTTTATAAAGCGATCAAATTCCTCTGAATTGGCACTCTTACCTAGGATTTTGAATGGAAGGTACCTCATGGCAAACATAAAGATAAAGGATACACCTATTATGCCTAGCTTTAGTATATTAGCATTCATCTGAGTCCACCAACCTTTCATTTTTATTTTCATTATTCTTATCTACAAAGTAGCCTATACTAGTTACTATTAGGGCCACTATAATCAGGTCAAGCCCTCCCTGGTAGAAGTATAGGACGATAAATGAAACAAGTATAGCTATAGCCAGTATAAGTAGGTCCTGCTTTGACTTTACCTGTAGGACAGCTAGTATTACAAACATACTAGACATCATAAAGGTTCCCATATCCAGGGGTATATCTATAATTTGACCAAAGAAACCACCAAGTAGACTACCTACCAAGCCAAATATACAGCCAAAGATATTGACGAATAGGGCTAGGTCACCATCCCACTCAGGATCATTTTCATAGCATATCTTGTTTATTGCAAAGGTTTCATCAGCTATAAACATAGAAAAGACAACCTTTTTCCAACCCTTGAGGTCCTTGGTATCATTAACTAGGGCTGAGCTATAAAGTGTATTTCTCAGGTTGGTAATAATAATGGTTAGGGTTAGGTATATGGATATTTGAGGGTTTATACCTCCGATAAGCATGTTGGATGCTATAAATACGGCACTACCCGAAAAGACAAATATGGACATAAGGGTTATATCCAATAGGTTGAAGCCAACCTTATTTATCATGGCCCCACCTATAAAGCCTAGAGATATATAACAAAAGGCTATAGGGAGGGCAGTTATAAGGGCTTTTTTTATCTTTTTAAAATTCATTTATTCTCCTTTAAACTCTGCTACTACTCTTAATATTAATACTTAAATAAAACTCATTATACTATTACCCCATTTTACCACAAGTTATCCTATCTATGATATAATTCTAAGGGTGGAATGAAAGAGAGAGTGAACTTAGCCATGCTAATTAAGGATATAATAGAAAAATATAGCGGTATCTTGTCTGCTACAAGTCCTACAGCCAGACTTGATGTAGAGATAATTCTATGTCATATTCTGGGCTGGGACAGGGTCAAGCTGATGATAAATTACGGCCAGGACTTAGATGGTGAACAGCTATCCATATTTGAGGCCATGATAGCCAAGAGGGTGGACCAAATGCCAATCGCCTATATAATAAACAAAAAGGAATTTATGGGGCTAGACTTTTATGTTGATGAGAGGGTCTTGATACCAAGACCAGATACGGAACTCTTGGTAGAGGACCTAGTGGAAAGCCTAGATGAAATGGTGGATATAAAGACCGAATCAGACATAAGGGTACTGGATATGTGTACTGGTTCCGGCGCAATCATACTTAGTGGGGCCAGCTATTGGAAGGATAGACAGGCCCAGACCAGAGTAGAAGCGAGAAATAATATCAGCTTTATAGGTGTTGATATTTCAAGGGATGCCCTAGATGTTGCTAGTATAAATAGAGAATTATTAGGGCTTGAAGGGGTAAGGCTAATTGAATCAGACCTATTTACTAGGCTTGGTGACTACAAGGGAAGACTAGATATAATAGTATCCAACCCACCCTATATAGAAGACCAAGTTGTTGAAAGTCTAGAAAAGGATGTAAAAGACTATGAGCCTAGGCTAGCACTTGCTGGCGGGGATGAGGGTATGGATTTTTATAATAAAATTATAGAGGAGGCCTACGACTATCTAAGGCCAGGAGGAAAGCTGGTCTTTGAATCAGGTCATGATCAGGCAGAGAAAATATTGAAAAAGATGGCTCAAGTGGGATATATTAAGGGTTACACGAAGAAGGATATACAGGGATTTGACCGTCTTGTTGCAGCCTATAAATATTGACATTTTGGGTCTACCTATGCTAAAATATACAATTGATTATGTAGAAAAATTGTAATAGATATTTACGTTTATATAAAATACAGGAAGGTGAAAATCAAATGCTAAATAAGCTAAAGGTTTTAGAGGATAAGTACAAGGAGCTAAGTGAAAAAGTAGCGGATCCTGATATAATCAGTGACCAGCCAACTTGGCAGAAGCTGATGAAGGAAACGTCTGAAATAGAACCAATCGTAATGAAGTACAGAGACTATAGTAAGGCAAGCCAGAGTATTGCTGATTCAAAGCAGATACTAGAGGAAGAAAGTGACGAAGAGCTAAGAGAATTGGCTAAGATGGAGCTATCAGAATCTGAAGCCCTATTAGAGGAATATGAAAATGAACTAAAGATACTACTAGTGCCAAAGGACCCTAATGATGAGAAGAATGTTATCATAGAGGTAAGAGGTGGAGCTGGTGGTGACGAAGCAGCCCTATTTGCAGGAGACCTATTTAGGATGTACTCTAGGTATGCAGAAAGAAGGGGTTGGAAGACTTCATTGATGAGTTCCAATGAAACTGGAGTGGGTGGCTACAAGGAAGTATCCTTTATGATAAAGGGTAAGGGGGCCTATTCTAGACTAAAGTATGAATCAGGTGTTCATAGGGTTCAGAGAATACCTACTACAGAATCTGGTGGTAGAATACATACATCTACGGCGACAGTAGCTGTATTACCAGAGGTAGAGGACGTTGAAATAGATATAAATCCAGAAGATGTAAGGGTTGACGTATTTAGGGCATCAGGTAATGGTGGCCAGTGTGTCAACACAACTGACTCAGCGGTTAGACTAACTCATATACCTACAGGTGAAGTTGTTTCTTGCCAGGACGAAAAGTCTCAGTTAAAGAACAAGGAAAAGGCCATGAAGGTATTGAAGGCTAGACTTTATGATAAGGCCCTAGCTGAACAGCAAAAGGGTATAGCTGCAGAAAGAAAGAGTCAGGTAGGTACTGGAGATAGATCAGAAAGAATCAGAACATACAACTTCCCACAGGGAAGGGTTAGTGACCATAGAATTAATTTAACCCTATATAAGTTAGATTCATTTATAGATGGGGATTTAGATGAAATGATAGATGCCTTAATTACAGTTGACCAGACTGAAAAGATGTCATCGATATAATCTAGATATTTTTAAGAGGCTTTGGTTTTACTAAGGCCTTTTTTTGAGGAGTAATCCCCTAGCAAAGAGAAAAGACTTGTAAAGAAGGTTGATTTTATGAAAACACTTATAAAAGAAATAGATATAAATAAGCCAGACCAAGACTTGATATCCCTATTTGCAACTATGCTAGCAGACGGCAAGACAGTGATTTTTCCAACAGAGACGGTATACGGACTAGGTGCAAATGCCCTAGATGAAGATGCTGCAACCAAGATATATCAAGCCAAGGGTAGGCCGAGTGATAATCCGCTGTTAGTTCATGTAGCTGATAAAGAGGATGTATATGACCTAGTGGAAAATGTAGATGACAGGGCCAAACTACTGATGGATAAATTTTGGCCAGGCCCCCTGACTATAGTCTTTAAAAAGAAGGCTATTATACCAGACAGGACTAGTGGAGGTCTAGATACGGTGGCAATTAGGATGCCATCAGACCAGGTGGCTAGAGACCTTATAAGGCAGGCAGGAGTGCCAATAGCAGCACCTTCAGCAAATATATCAGGTAGACCATCCCCAACCAAGCCAGAGCATATAATCAGAGACATGGATGGCAGGGTTGATGGAATACTGGTTGGAGGTCCTTGTGACTATGGGGTAGAGTCCACGATTATAGACCTATCAGAAGACCTTGCCATGGTGCTTAGGCCAGGAAGTATAACCCTAGAAATGCTGGGGGAGGTATTGGGCCGGGTCGACCTAGACCCATCCTTAAAGAATAAGGACGACAATATAAGGGCCAAGGCTCCAGGAATGAAGTACAAGCACTACTCACCCCAGGCCCAGGTATATATAGTCAAGGCGGATGATCTTGAAGGCTTTGCCGAGAGGGTGGATTCCCTGTGTGAAGACAATGCCAAGAAGGGTCTAAAAATAGGCGTTATGACTATGAACTATGACCAGCACAGCTACCAGGCCAAGGTTTTTGACCTAGGTGGGTCTGATACTGAAGTTGCAAAGAACCTTTTTGATAGTTTAATAAGCCTAGACAGGGAGTCTATAGATATAGCCTATGTCCCATACTTTGAGGAAAGAGGCATAGGGGTAGCCATAATGAATAGGCTGAAAAAGGCAGCTGCCTACAGGATTATATAAGAGTATATAGCTATGCTTATGTGTAGTTAAAATAAAATTTTGGAGGAATAAATATGAAAATAGCATTAGCATGTGATCATGGTGGACTAAACCTAAAGGCTGCTATAAAAAAGCACCTAGAAAAGCTAGGTCATGAAGTAGTAGACTTTGGGACTAATTCAAGTGATTCAGTAGATTATCCGGATTATTCCGAAAAGGCGGCAAAGAGTGTTGCTAGTGGAGAAACTGAATGCGGCATCCTAGTGTGCGGAACAGGCATTGGTATAGGGATAGCAGCCAATAAGGTAAAGGGAATTAGGTGTGCAACACTAGGAGATACTTTTTCTGCTAGGATGACTAAGGCCCACAATGATGCTAATATGATAGCCTTGGGTGAAAGGGTAACAGGTATTGGCCTAGGCCTAGATATAGTTGATGCCTACCTTAATTCATCATTTGAAGGTGGAAGACACCAGACGAGGGTAGACAAGATTACAGCGATAGAAAATAAAAATTTATAATATATATTATTTTAGGAGGAGAATATGAATAAAGTAGTAATTACAGACCATCCATTAATTCAGCACAAGTTAACATTAATGAGAAAGACATCAACAGGTTCAAAGGATTTTAGAGAGTTATTAACAGAAATAACTATGTTGATGGGCTATGAGGTTACAAAGGACCTACAGCTTAGGGATGTAGAAATAGAAACGCCTATACAGAAGACAATGGCAAAGGAACTAGACGGTAAGAAGTTGGCTATAGTTCCAATCCTTAGAGCAGGTATAGGTATGGTTGATGGCTTCATAAGCTTGATTCCAGCTGCAAAGGTTGGACATATAGGCCTTTACAGGGACCCTGAAACTTGCGAGCCAGTAGAATACTACTGCAAGCTGCCTCAGGATATAGGGGAAAGAGAAGTATTTTTGGTAGACCCAATGTTGGCTACAGGCGGTTCAGCTACTGCTGCCATAGAATTGCTAAGGGCTAGAGGGGCGAAGAATATCAGAATGATAAATCTTGTTGCAGCTCCAGAAGGTATAGCAGCTGTTCATGAAAAGTATCCAGAAGTTAATATCTATGTTGCTTCTGTAGATGAAAAATTAAATGATCATAAGTATATAGTACCAGGTCTAGGTGATGCTGGAGATAGATTGTTTGGAACCAAGTAGTTTAAAAGTATATAGAGGTTGCACGGACTTTGTAGTCAGTGCAGCCTTTAAGTTTTTTTAATGGCTTGAGGTATACATATTTAGTCGTTTATGAACCTAGTGTGAATTCAATGTTAATAATTTTTAAAATTATGAAAATTTGGGTATACTTAAGGGTAAATAGGGTTAAAATGTGATATAATTAGTAGTCAATTGAATTTATGGAGGAAATATGGGTAAAAATAGTATATGGTTTGAAGCTATGAAGTCTTTTTCATTACTTACACAATTAGGTATTATGGTAGTAGTGTGTATATTTGGATGTGGCTTTATAGGGATAACTATTGACAAGAAGCTAGGTACTTCGCCAATATTTTCAATAATATTCATATTGTTGGGCATAGCAAGTGCCTTTGTCAGCCTATACAAGACCCTAAAGGTATTTACTAAAAAGGAAGATAAGTACAGGTAGGGTCCTTAAAAAAGGAAGTTTAATGGTGTGTAGGTTTATATGTTGATGGGTTAGGAAGTGATGCGTTGGATAAGCAACTAATGGAAAATTTGAGAAAAATATACATGGGTATAGGAGTATATGACCTGGTGGGACTTTTTCTTATAGCCATAATTGGCAAGGCATCAGTCAGCACTATGGCTGGCCTGCTTGCAGGCAGTATAGTCGCCATGTTGGCTTTATTTTCTATAGCTAAAAACCTAGATGGACTTGGGAATAGGGACAAGAAAAGTGCAACCCTGTCGTCCATGGGAAGCTATGCTTTTAGGATTTTTATCTATGGGGCAGTCCTAGTTTTTGCAGCAACTACAAAACATATAAACGTGTATACTGTTGCATTGGGCTTGATTAGCACTAATATAGTGATAAAAGCTCAAAACCTCCTTGGAGGCAAAAACTTAATAAAGAAAATGAGAAAGGAGGATTAGGCTTATGTATCAAGCAAAATATGTTCTCTACCTTGGTAACTTCAAGCTAAGTGAGACCATTGTAACCCAGTGGATCATAATGGCCTTTTTAATAATTCTGGCCCTGTTGCTCACAAGGGACTTAAAAAAGGTTCCTACAAGCAAGAGACAGGTATTTTTGGAAATGGCAATTGGTGGGCTTAGAAACCTGGTTACTGAGACTACGGGAACAGCCTTTATAAAGCGTGCGCCTTGGATGATATCATATATTGGAACAATATTCTTGTTCTTTGTCTGCTCAGACCTAATAGTGATGTTTGGATTTAGGTCGCCAACTACAGACTTGGATACAACCGTAGCCTGGGCCTTGATTACATTCTTCATGATCTATGTCATGGGGGTAAAGTTCAAAGGTATGGCCTATTTCAAGGAGTTGCTAGAGCCAACACCCTTGATGGCGCCACTTAATATTATTGGTGAATTTGCAAGACCAATATCATTGAGTTTCCGTCCATTTGGTAATATTTTGGGTGGTTCAATAATAATGTCATTGTTCTACCAGATGCTAGAGTACTTCTCAAGTATGATACCGTCTTTAAAGATACCAATTGGGGAATTTTTGATACCAGTTCCACTACA
>NZ_CDRRTB010000059.1:0-10750 GCF_977045075.1 Peptostreptococcus sp.
TAGATCTTGTATTCCTATTTTGACCCTTTCTTGTCCTCGTACTCTTTCCCATATCCAACTACCTCTCACTAATCAATAGCAAAAACATCTTTAAGTACCGATACCACCCCATAGTCCTTATTGCTAGGTGCAGTATACCTGGCTATCTGCTTAATTTCATCTATAGCATTATCCATAGCATAGCTATAATAAGCCTGGTTAATCATTTCAAAATCGTTCATCTGGTCACCAAAAGCCATAGTCTCTTGAGGGCTAATTCCAAGCATTCCCTGCATCTTGGCTATGGCTGTACCCTTGTTAGTCCCCTTTGGCACTATGTCCAGCCAGTCAAATCCAGACGTGCATATGCTGGCCTCATCAGAAAATTCGTCTACCAGTAGCTTAAAATCATTATAATATCCATTTTTCGAATGGACTGATATCTTGACTGGTAGCTCCTCTATATGGGCCACATCCTTTACTATACCAAATTTTGGTAGGTATATCCTCGCATTTTCTAGAGACTCATCATCAGTCCTATCTATGTAGGAATAGTCCGATGTGCAATAAAGAATTCGCATATCATCTAATTCCTTTAGTCTTGCCAAGAATCTATCGCTTATGTCCCTTGTTAGGGTAGCATTTACTATTACATGACCATCTATCTCCATCACAGCACCATTTTCAGCTACAAATAGCATCTGGTCCTTATATTTATCAAATACAGACTTAAGGCTGGCAAGTTGCCTCCCACTTGCTGCACAAAATTTTACTCCTTTTTCTTTTAAGGCCTTAAAAACCTTGTCAAATTCCGGACTCATTTCCTTGTCATCATTAAGGAAGGTTCCATCCATGTCTACAGTTATTAATTTTATCATAAAGCCTCCTTATTGTATTTATTATCTATAACATTATATCATATACTCACCCCTAGTTAAATCCAATAAAAAAATACAATATTTTTCCATATCCTCTTTACTAGTCAAATGATATTTACTATAATAGTTTATGTAACTTTAGAGAAAAGAAATTCAATATAATAATTTATGTAACTTTAGAGAAAAGAAGGTGATTTTTTGTCTGCTCTTAGAAAATTCGTAATTTTTCTAGCAGTACTAGTTGTCGCAATCCCAATCACATTTGCCGGGGTTGTATACTCAAAACTAAAAAGCATGCAAATAGATGGTAATTTTGATATGCTAGCTTCAAATAAATACAAGTATGATAACGAAATTATTAATATACTTTTAGTTGGTAGTGATGGTAGACCTGGTGAAGAGGTTTCAAGATCAGACTCCATGATGATCTTGACTGTAGATAATAAGCACAAGAAGCTTAAATTAACATCCCTAGGTAGGGATACATATGTGAAGATTCCTAAGCACGGCTATCAAAAGCTAACTCATGCATATGCCTATGGCAAGGAAAAATTATTGATACAAACAATAGAAGACAACTTTAAGTTGGATATACAGAACTATGCTCAGGTTGACTTTTTTTCCTTTATGGACATAGTCGATGCCCTGGGTGGTGTGGATGTAAATATTAAAAGTGAAGAAATACCAGAGCTAAATAAGTTCGTAGCCGAATGCTATCGTTGGAGCAACCATAAAAATGGCCCTCTAAAGTACTTTAGCAAGACCGGTAAGCAAACCCTAGTAGGCTATCAAGCTCTTACTTATGCCAGAATAAGAAAGAGCGATGGTACTATGCAGAGGGATGACAGGCAGAGAAAGGTGATAGAAGCCATTATACACAAGGTTGATGGCATATCTATATCCAAGTACCCAAAGCTACTTGATGCCGTTAAACCATATGTCAAGACTAATATGACCCCTACTGAGATAATGTACCTAGGTAAGGATGTCCTTTCTATAGGAAATCTAACAATTGATACTATGCAGTTCCCTCTTCATCCAGAAAATGAAGTAAGGTTACCTGAAGCTGGCTATGTAATTCCATTTGAAAGCTACGAGGTAGATATTTTACACAAGTATATATTTGATAATATAAAATCTACAGCAAATGAAATTAAAGAAGCTGGGCAGGCATGGAAGGAAGCTGGAAACCATACCCAGTATATAAATGATTCAGATTATATGTCAGGGGCATACAATTCTAATTAATTTAGTGACCTGCTTTAAAAGTTAATATAATATTAGATAATAACAAGGGTGTTAGCATTTGACTTCTATTACAAAAGTGCTAGTCACCCTTTTTTTCTTAATTATGGTTAATTTAATATTAATATTGTACAATCAATGAGAAAGGTAGGTGTTCAGATGTTTAAACTTAGAAATTTCGTCAGACTTTTACTCTTGTTGGTTATATTGATTCCTGTTGGAACCTTTGCCCTAACTGGATCTATTCTTAGTGATATTCACAACTCAGATATTAACACTACTAGCCTTGATGACAAGTCCCATATATATAAGGACGGCATCAAGAACATCTTAGTAATGGGCACAGATGCTAGACCGGGTGAAACCACATCGAGGGCTGACTCTATGATGATTGTTACTGTAGATAGTGTGCATGATGACATAAAAATAACGTCCCTAGCCAGGGATACCTTGGTAACTATACCGGGGCATGGTAAATCAAAGTTGACACATGCCTATGCCTATGGTAAGGAAGATCTCTTAATTAGAACGGTTGAAGATAATTTCGATATAGATATAGATGAATTTGTAAAGATAAACTTCCAGTCATTTATAGCTATTATAGATAGTATAGGTGGAGTCACAGTTGATGTTACCCAGAATGAGCTTGCCGAGCTCAACAAGTTTATCCCAGAGACATATTCATGGTCTACAAATAAGAACAAGGGAGAGATGGAACTGGTAAAATCTACCGGCACTCAAAAACTAAATGGTTACCAGGCCTTATCCTATGCTAGGATAAGACACAATGACTCGGCCTTTGGTAGGGACAATAGACAGAGGATGATAGTTTCTAGCATAATGAAGGAAGTAAAGAATACATCCATCCTAAAGTACCCACTACTATTAAAGGCTGCTGCCCCATACATTGATTCAAGTATGTCACCAACTAAGATGATAAAACTTGGACTAGAAGCTCTAAAGATAGGAACTGATAATATAAAACAGAAGGAATTCCCTCTTGTAGATAATCCTAGATATACAACTAACGGTTCTTACCTAAACTACGGATGGGTAATCAGGTATGATCCTGACTCTGTTAAGTTCCTTAAGCAGTTTATATTTGACGACATTGAATACTAGACTAATTCCCTACAATAGGAATACTCCTTATTAATAATCAACAAAAAATCGGGCTGAATTTGATATGAATCAAATTAGCCCGATTTTATATTTTGCAAAGTAAAAGTGTTAATATTTTTTAAGATAATATCTAAATTTTATTTTCTAACAACAATTGATTTCTTTTAACCAACTATAGTATATTGTTGTTTTCGGCCTTTTCAAGGGCCTGCTTAACTAACTTAGATAGGCCTATTAGACCTATTACGTTTGGTATTACCATAATACCATTAAACATGTCTGCTAGCTCCCAAACTAGTTCGACATGTAGACATGTACCCAAAACTATAAATACAAGTACTATTAGTCTATAAGGTGTCAGTCCTTTTTCTCCAAATAAGTACTTAACATTGGCTTCACCGAAGAAATACCAACCGATTATAGTTGAGAAGGCAAAGAATAGTAGGGCTATGGCAACGAATACTAAACCAAAGGATCCGAAACCTGTCTCAAAGGCTTTCTGAGTTACAGCTATACCAGTCTCACCTGATAGGTTAGCACCAGTAGCTATAATAACTATGGCACTTATATTCAATACTACAAAAGTATCTATAAATACACCTACTATGGCAACTAGACCCTGCTGAGTAGGATCGTCTACTTTGGCAATTGCGTGGGCATGTGGTGTTGAACCCATACCTGCTTCATTAGAGAATAGACCTCTAGCAACACCATATCTAATAGCATTCTTAACAGTTACACCTGCAGCACCACCAAGAACGGCACTTGGGTTAAAGGCTCCAACAAATACCTGTCTAATAGCGTCTAGCGTGCTTGAACCCATCATTACAAGTATTATGATACCACCAAGGATATAGAAGCCTGCCATTATCGGTACAATCTTTTCCGTAAAAGAAGCTATTCTAGCAACACCACCAACAAAGATAAATCCAGATATAATTGCTAACACGATACCAACTATTAGTGGGCTTATATGAAAAGCTGATTCAAAAGCTGTACCTATAGAGTTGGCCTGAACCATATTACCTATAAAACCCAGGGCCAATACAATAGTCACTGCAAAGAATGACGATAAAAATTTACTGTTTAAGCCATATCTTAAATAGTAGGCTGGACCACCAGTAACATGTCCATTTACCTCTTTTTTAAATAACTGGGCCAAAACAGCCTCGGCGAATATTGTCGCCATACCGAAAAAGGCACTGATCCACATCCAGAATATTGCACCTGGACCACCTGAGACGATCGCTGTTGCAGCACCTGCCAGATTACCTGTACCAACCTGGGCAGCTATTGCTGTTGCAAGAGACTGAAATGATGACATACCGTCTTTCCCGGCCTTTTCCCCCTTTAAACTAAATCCCTTGAAAGCCTGTTTAAATGCCTTCGAGAATTTTCTTAACTGGATACCCCTTAAAGATATAGTAAAGAATATACCACATCCGACAAGGATAACGATAAGAATTTTTCCCCATAGTATACCATTTATGGCTACTACGATTTTTAATAATGCATCATTCATTAAAAAACACCCCCTTGTATTTTATTTATATCAATCGTATAACGAATAATACCAATTTTATACTCGAGGGTGTTTATGTTTTATTTACCTATTTCATGACACCTTCAAGCAAATTGTATATCTGATTGTATGAATTAGCATTTATGCCTCCACCTATCTGATATAGGAGGCTAGTACTCCTTGGATATAGGACATCCTTTTGGTACACGGATACACTAGACCCTGCCAATACTATTGGTGAATCAGACTTCTGAGCAAAGGCACTCACTGTAATTGCATCTATCGGTGCATCACTCCTAGTGATAAATACCTTTGGTGAGAATTGCTGTGTATAGAATTTTTCTATAACCCTTGTGTTGGTTTGAATTCTATCATTACCATAAATCCTATTTGAACTTAGGTCCATATTTAAGGCTAATCCTAGCTGACTTATAACTGAATCTGATAGTACATTAGGACCACCTATAAAGTATATGTTTTTTATCTGTCTGTTCTTTATCCAATTAATTGAATCCTGGTTTATAGACTTATTTGAAGATACTATAATAGGACTCCTATTTTTGCCTGCCTTAGATGCTATTGATAAAACATCCACTAGGGCATCCTTACTAGCTATGTAGACTGTATCTACCTGCTTGTCTTCTGCTAATTTATCTGCAATTTGCCTAGATGCCACCTCTATATCTGAGCTATATATCTTTTCTATTGTCACATTAGATATTTTTTCCTTGATACTTGCAAGGTCCTTGTTGATTGCAAAGTTATTTGTACCTACAAGGATTACCTTCTTGGCTCCTAGTCTCTTAATCTCCTTTATTGTGTTGTCACTAAGCTTTCTTGGATAGCTAAGTAATATTGGGGCATTGTAGCTTGCTGCCAGTGGACTCGATACCACTCCAGCAATTAGGTCCTTACCATTTACCAATACTACTGTTGATGATCCACTTTTCCAACCCTGCTGACTTATCTTTATAGCAGTTTCTGACCTATCTGCACCCCATAATTTATTCTGATATGGGTACCTCCTATTAGGATCTGCCTGCTGGTCAGTAGTAGTTGTCGTTGATGTAGTTGTCGTATACAGTGCCTTAAGATCATTTGCAACCTGTCCTATATTTACTACATCTCTTGCAGAGAAGAATACACTTCCCTTTATATCCTTATACTTTCTATTTAAGTTTATCTGACTTTTAATTTCTGCTGCTACATTTTCACCATTGTATTCAGACTGACCATGCTTGTAGATACCCTGACCTATGTATAGGTCTACTCCTGTGCCCCTTACCTGGTCTGACCACCATTTTACAAGGGTAGCATAGTCCGCCTTTGGATGCCCTATCTTCCAGTATACCTGTGGTACAACATAGTCCACTAAACCATTCTTAATCCAGTACCTAGTATCTGCATATTGCTTGTTATATGATTCTCCCCCACTAGTTCTGGAACCATTCGAATCATTGCTCGAGTTCCTCCATATACCGGCTGGGCTTATTCCAAAGACAAGATTAGAGTTTATTGACTTTATCCTATCCCTTACAGTCTTGACCATATTGTTTATATTGGCCCTTCTCCAGTTTTCAATATTTCCACTTCCGTACTTGTTATAGGTATCGGAATCTGGGAAACCTGGTCCTGGATAGAAGTAGTCATCAAAATGTATTCCATCAACCTGATAATTTTCAACTACTTCTGCTACCACATCTGCTATATACTGAGTTACCTCTGGCTTACCAGGGTCATAGTACCATTTTCCGTTGTACTTGATTACCCAATCCCTATGAGTATTTATGGGATTTGATGCTGATGTAGAGCTAATATCGTCATATATACTTGCCCTATATGGATTAAACCAAGCATGTACCTTCATCCCCCTCTTATGAGACTCCTCTAAGATAAACTGTAGGGGGTCATAGCCTGGATTTTGTCCCTGCTTACCTGTTAGGAACCTGGACCATGGGCTAATATTTGACTTATAAAATGCATCTGATTCTGGCCTAACCTGGACCATTAGGGTGTTTATTCCTACATTCTTTAGTCTTTCGATTAGACTGATGTACTCCTGTTTCTGCTTCTCAGCATTACCATAAGAAGCCTTTGAAGGCCAGTCTATATTGAATACCGTAGATATCCACGCTGCCCTGACTTCTGAATCCTGGGCTTTAACTGTACCCAAGTTAGCCATAGATGATAGCAGCATGCTAAGGGCTAGAGCTAGTGTTGCGACAAAAGAAATTTTCTTTTTCATTCTTTTCCTCCTAATAAAACATCAACTAGCCAGTATGTAATAAACACCCAAATTGAAATATAATTTCTTTCTAAGATGTTATTTTATATTATGCTTTATATACTACTATAAGATTCTTCATTAAACAATAATTATAGATAAATCGAATATATATATTTATGCTATATATAAAATCTATAGTAGCTACTACATACTGGTGAAAATAGTTATTTATACAAAAAATGCGACTATAATGCAACAAGTTAATGTCGATTATAGTCGCAATATTTTCATAGATTAAATTGCTATATATTTTAGGTCAATAAATTAGACTTACTTTACTGTATTACTCTTCTTGCAGTTGTATAACCACCCAAGTTGGCTATTGTAACTGTAGACCCCGGCTGTGGAGCGTGTATATACTTTCCATTACCTATATAAAGTGCTACGTGGTGAACTGGTGAACCCCAGAAAATCAAATCTCCTGGTCTTAATTCAGCCCTAGATACATATGTACCTACAGTAGCCTGGTCCTTAGATACTCTTGGTAGGGTAATTCCTGCACCATTACTAAATGAATAAAGCATTAAACCTGAGCAGTCAAAAGTATTTGGTCCCTGGGCACCCCATACATAGTTAGAACCTATCTTTGACTTGGCAACCTCAATTACCTTGTTTATCTTGATCTGCGAAGAGCTAGACGCCAAACTACCACCAGCGTTAAACTTGTATGTAACACCGTTTATGTTTTTAGTAGTATTTGTCAACATCACACCATTCTGGTCAAAATAGTAAAGATTGTTGTCTATTTTTCTCCATAGATTTTCTGCCCTATTAAAGGTATTTAAGAAATAGTACCACTTGCCGTTTTCCTTGTACCATCCTCTTACCTTTTTACCATCCTGGTACCTATAGTACTTACCAGCTTCATATAGGACACCATTCTTCTTCGTTGAAGCTGCCTCTATTAGGGTCTGCTGACCTAGATCATAAAGCTTCTGCTGTTCAGCACTTACTTCATCTAGCTTCTTACTAGAATCAAGGTTTACCATATGACCATTCTGGTCAAACTGGTACTCTTTACCATCAATGCTAATTCTCTGGTCCTTGATCATTATACCATCCTTGTTGAAATAGTATAAGTATCCATTGATTTTTCTCCACATATTCTGTGGAAGTTCATATGTGTTTATAATATAGTACTTGTTACCCTTGTACTCTATCCATCCTTTTTTCTGTACATTATTTACATAGAAATACCACTTGCCATTTTCCTTTACAAATCCATTAAAACCACTGCTAGCAGCCTTTATCGGATTTTCATTTGGAGTAACTTCCAACTGGCTTTCTTCCGGTGTACTTGCTGTCTGACTACTTGCATCAGTAGTGACTACTTCTGCGTCACTAGTGGACTGACTATCTACAACGGCTTGTTGGCTTGTTATTACTTCAACTTGTTCATCAGCCTTTACACTTGTTGAATACATAAAAGCACTTGATGACAAAACAAATGTCGCTAAGGCTATGGCAATTATTCTTTTGTTTGTTCTCTTTTTAAACTGCATCTCTGCCTCCTTTGGTTAAATATATCCTTCAACAATTACAATTCTACCATATGTCCACAAATAAAGCAAGGTAAAAATTACAATTTGTAACTTTTACCTTCTTTTAACTGAATATATATTTACATTTTATGTTATTTTTGTAACCTTTTAACCTTCTTCTTTACCACTCCAAAGAACATGTCAGAAATCATTTCATACTCTTCTACCCTTAGGAAGTGCATTATTAGAGCATATATGATTACACCAACTCCAACGGCTGAAGCCAGAGCAATAAGCTTAAATAATAGGCCTCCTACTAGACTGCTAGCCACTATACCATAAACTAATTTAACGCCCAGTCCCATTATTAGGGCAGCAAAAAGAGATTTTACGAAGACAATATAGTTGTCCCTAGAGGAGTAGCCCTCAATTTTCTTTCTCATACTACGATTGAAAAGGAGGAGACCTATATAAGCTGAAACTGCCGTGGCAATTGCCAAGCCTTTATAGCCTAGAGGTTTAACTAGTATCAGATTCAAGCTTATATTAAATACAATTGATATAATACTGTTAATCATAGGAGTCTTGCTATCCTCCATAGAATAGAATCCCCTAGTAAGGACATCCCTTAGGGCAAAGGCCAAAATACCTATTACATATATCCATAATATACTAGCTGTCATAGTGGTATCTTTAGATGTAAAGGCATTTCTTTGGAAAAGTACCTCAACTATCTGTCTAGAAAGGACTATACAGCCTACTATTATGGGCACTAAGGCCACAATTATTACATTCATGGTCTTCTTTAAGCTATTTAGGAAGCTATCCATCCTATCAGAAACTATCATGCTAGAAAGTCTTGGGTATATTACAGCAAGTATAGAGGTTATAAATAGGGCCTGAACAAATTCATATAGTTTTATAGCATAACTAAAGGAAGCTACTACCTCTGTACCTAGCAATGAAGCTAGAGATTTGTCAACTATTGAATTTATTTGATTGGCACCCACACCTATGACAACCGGTAATATAAGAATCATCATATCCTTCATAACTGGATCCTTAAGATTAATCTTAGGTCTGTACCTATAGCCTTCCTTGTATACGAAAGGAAGCTGAAATAAAGCCTTAGCTGAAATAGCTATTAGGGTACCTATTACTAGTACCATTGGACTTGTCTTTAAACTCAGGTATATAGATACTATTATAATTATACTATAAGGCATACCAATAAAACCTGGTATAACATACCTCTTTTTTATCTGAAGGTAGGATGTAAATATATTAGCTAAACCTACAAAGACAATACTTGGTAGTAAGATTCTTGTATACTGAACGCATAAGGTATATACATCACCCTGGTAACCCGGTGCAAATACCTTAACCAAGGGACCTGCAAAGATTATACCTAGGCCAGCTATTGATAGACAGACTATCACTACAAGATTAACAACTGAATTTAAAAATCCCATGGCCCTCTCTGTAGAGTCTTCACTTGCTAACTTATTATATAGGGGGATTAGACTCGTGGCTAGAGCTGTACCTATTACTGCAAAAAGTATTGTCGAAATACTGTTGGCAGTTGAATATACTGCGGCATACTTTCCTGTACCATAGGCCGATGCCAAGACGCTATCTCTAAATAGACCCAATATCTTGGATACTATTGTAACTATCATCAAAAGGACGGTAGCCCTTGCTGCTTTTGACATAACTTTCTCCTCTATCTTAACTTGTTGACATCTTCAGGCTTCCTGTAGCTATCAACCAACTTCTTTATCAAACTCATTACTCTTTGGGTATCTTCATCATCTGAAGCCAACTTTAAATCTTCTAATTGGCTAAAGATTTCTTCCCTATTAAACTCCTGTGGCTTGCCTATGAATATTTTGTTGTGGTCTGTAACCTTTAGACCCTCCTCAGCCATCAAAAGCTCCTCAAATAGCTTTTCACCAGGCCTTAAACCTGTGTAGACTATATCTATATCTACATCCGGCTCAAAACCACTAAGTCTTATCATATTCCTCGCCAAATCATCTATCTTTACTGGATCTCCCATATCAAGGACAAAAATTTCCCCGCCAGATGCCATGGCACCTGCCTGCATTACAAGTGCAACTGCCTCTGGTATAGTCATAAAGTACCTTATTATATCCTTGTGGGTAACAGTTACAGGACCACCTGCCTGGATTTGAGACTTGAAGAGTGGAACCACTGACCCATTACTTCCCAATAC
>NZ_CDRRTB010000060.1:0-10693 GCF_977045075.1 Peptostreptococcus sp.
CAAACTCTCATAAAAAATTTGTTACTGCGCTCAGACTATTGTTATCTCTAAAATATCTGGCTTGGTTTGTTTGTGGTTTAAATCAAGTAAGTTTGTCTTACATGGTTTAAACGATTAATCAATTGTCTTAAAAAGACTCATTGAATTAACCTGCTGTTCAATTTTCAAAGTTCATTATTTTTTTCAATATAATGGCTTATATTCTCAAAAAAATGGTCGAGGTGAAGGGACTCGAACCCCCGGCCCCATGGTCCCAAACCACGTGCGCTACCAAACTGCGCTACACCTCGTCCTATGGCGGAGAAGGAGGGATTCGAACCCTCGCACCAGTTTTACCCAGCCTAATCCCTTAGCAGGGGATCCTCTTGAGCCTCTTGAGTACTTCTCCAAAATAAAATTATAAGTGGCGGAGAGGGTGGGATTCGAACCCACGGTGCCTCACGACATCACTGGTTTTCAAGACCAGCTCCTTAAACCACTCGGACACCTCTCCAAAAAAAATGATCTATCCGAGATTCGAACTCGGGACACCTTGATTAAAAGTCAAGTGCTCTACCGACTGAGCTAATAGACCAGGCTATTTAATTCCAATGGAGCTGGTGATAGGAATCGAACCTACAACCTGCTGATTACAAGTCAGCTGCTCTACCGTTGAGCCACACCAGCATATTAATGGTGGGAGTAACAGGGCTCGAACCTGTGACCCCCTGCTTGTAAGGCAGATGCTCTCCCAGCTGAGCTATACTCCCACATTATGACTCCTAGGGGAATCGAACCCCTGTTACCGCCGTGAAAGGGCGGTGTCTTAACCGCTTGACCAAGGAGCCATGGTAGAAAGCTCCAAGGGTGGGGCTCGAACCCACAGCCTACCGGTTAACAGCCGGTTGCTCCACCATTGAGCTACCTTGGAATAACGTGGCTACGTCCTATTCTCCCAGGCAGCTTCCCACCAAGTACCTTCAGCGCTAAGGAGCTTAACTTCTGTGTTCGGAATGGAAACAGGTGTATCCTCCTTGCTATAGTAACCACATTAACTTGAAAGCGACAAAAATTGTCCGCTTCAAACTTTCTTTTAAACTTTCTCATCCCCTCGAGGACAAGTATTATAATATCATAATTGCTATATAGCGTCAACACTTTTTTGTAAGTTTTTTCGCCTAAAAAATAAGTTTTTTCTTTCTATTTTTAATTATACGAATTATAAATTATATTTTATGTAATATATACGTATTTTAGCGAATTTTATAGGATTTTTTCCTTGTAAGACCAAAAAAAGACCCCACATTCCCTGTTTAATTTTTCTTGGGTGTAGAGTCTTTATTTTACATATTATATGTCTTATATTATCAATTTAGATATTTTATGTCTTATTTAACTAGGGCCTTGGCCTTGTCTACTACATTAGCTACTGTGAAGCCAAAGTGATCGAACAATACCTTGGCTGGAGCTGATGCCCCAAATGAGTTCATAGCGACTACATCACCATCTAGGCCAATGTACTTGTACCATGGCATTGGGTTTGCTGCCTCAACCGCCAACCTGGTCCTAACAGCAGATGGAAGCACCTCCTCAATGTATTCTGGAGACTGAGTTTCAAAGATATCCATACATGGTACAGATACTACTCTTACTGACTTGCCTTCCTTTTCTAACTCTTCCTTAGCCCCAAGAGCTAGCTCTACTTCTGATCCAGATGCCATTATAATCAGGTCTATCTTATCCTTATTAGTTGCTTCTGCTAATATGTATCCACCCTTGAAAGCTTCCTTAGAAGAACCCTCTAGCTGAGGTAGGTTCTGTCTTGTAAGTACTATTGCAGTTGGAGTAGCCTCTGATCCTATTACACTAGCCCATGCTACTGCAGTTTCTGTATAGTCAGCTGGTCTAAATACGTTTAGGTTAGGTATAGACCTTAGCATAGCCAACTGTTCGATAGGTTCGTGTGTAGGTCCATCTTCACCAACCCCAATAGAGTCATGAGTCAACACAAATGTAACTGGTAGTCCCATTAAAGATGATAACCTAATCATTGGCTTCATGAAATCAGAGAATACAAAGAATGTAGCACAATATGGATTTAAACCACCATGTAGGTAGATACCATTTGTTATAGCTGTCATAGCCATTTCTCTTACACCAAAATGGATATTTCTACCGCTCCTATCAGTTGCTGAGAAGTATCCCTGACCCTTCATTTCAGTCTTATTGGATGGTGCAAGGTCAGCTGATCCACCTACTAGGTTAGGATATACATCCTTTAGCTTGTTGATTATATCACCTGATACAGCTCTTGTAGCCATAGCCTTATCTTCATGTGCCCAATACTCTTCTGAATCTATTATCTTCTGAACATCAGGCTTAGCAAAGTACTCATCCCATAGCCTTGCATCTTCTGGATACTTTGTTGCATATTCAGCAAACATAGCCTTCCAAGCCTCTTCCTTCTTAGCGCCTTCTTCTGCAAGTGCCTTATAGTGGTCATAAATTTCTGCATCCACTTCAAATGATGTCTGGTTTTCCCATCCTAGGAATTTTCTAAGCTCTACTATATTATCTTCACCTAGTGGCTCCCCATGAGCAGATGCCTTACCAACCTTAGCAGGACAACCATAACCAATCTGAGTCTTGCATATTATCAATGATGGCCTTTCCTTATCTGCCTTAGCCTTAGCTATTGCTGCATTTAAAGCATCTAGGTCATTTCCATCTTCAACTAACTGTACTTGGTAGCCGAAAGCTTCAAATCTAGCCGCTACATCTTCTGTAAAGGCAAGGTCTGTATCGCCTTCTATAGTTATCCTATTTGAATCGTATAGGACAATTAGCTTGTCTAATTTCAAGGTACCAGCCAATGATAGGGCCTCGTATGCTACACCCTCCATCAAACATCCATCACCAGTTAGGGCGTATGTATAGTGGTCAACTATAGGATATCCATCCTTGTTGAACTTTGCAGCCAAGTGTGCTTCTGCCATTGCCATACCCACTGCTGTAGATACACCTGCACCTAGAGGTCCTGTAGTAGATTCTACTCCTGCCGTATGCTTGTATTCTGGGTGTCCTGGAGTAAGGCTACCAAACTGTCTAAAGCTCTTTAAATCCTCTAAGCTTAGTCCATACCCAAACATATGAAGTAGGGAGTATAGTAATGAAGATCCATGTCCTGCTGATAGAATAAACCTATCCCTGTTTTCCCAATTTGGGTTCTTTGGATTATGGTTCATATTATTAGCCCACAAGCTGTATGCTATAGGAGCTGCACCTAGTGGCAAACCTGGGTGTCCTGAATTGGCCTTTTGAACCTGGTCAGCTGACAAGATTCTTAAAGCATTTACTGCCTTTTGATTAATGTTCATATTAAATATCCTCCAAAAAAATTTACTTATACTTTTCGATTATAAGGTATCTATAATTAAAAGACCTACTAATATCGTCTAAAAATTCTTTATACTACTCTATTTATTTTAACTTAATTATAGATAAATTACAATTTTTATCAGAAAATTAATAGATATTTTGGCTTGATCATTTATTGGGTAGTTAAAATACATTTGTTTTTGCTTTTTTATATCAACCCCCCTATGTTCCAGCTAGCAAATATTCATAAAACAAAAGCCCTCTATCAATTCTTACGAGCTATTTGTATCCATTGGTATTTTTATATAAATACTTAATAAGAAAAAGCAGCAAACCTCTACATTCACTGCTTTAATACTTCTATTATATTAATTTACCATATTTACGATTTACAGAGAGTCATTATGAATAAGAAGACTCATATATGCCCCCTTCTTGAAAAGCGAAGTACTCACACCCCAGGCAACTGCTGAGCAAGCCAATTCATTTGCATGCTTTGCCTTGACACTTCTTGTGCTAAGTACAATTCCCTTTGGATAAAGCTCTGCTGATAAAAACTGGTGTAGACTGTCTGCTGAACCAGATTCAACTGCCTTTATAGAGCGTAGTGGATGTGTATCCCACCATTCATCCGGCTTTGAGAAGGATCCATCGGCCCTCATCTCACCTGAAGATAGGTTCTGTGAACAAATTTCTCTGATTCTCTCTAAAGTCTCTTCATCAATTACACCGTCAGTTATCGAATAAGCATAGTATGCACATGCAACACCATCGTCATCCAACTCCTTAATCAGGTAAAGATTTGAAATCCCCCTCTCCTTAAATTTCTTCCACTTGCTTGAAATCTTTTTAAAACTGGCATCAGTATAAACAGACGAGTTACCCTCCTCTAGAGCTAGCCTAAGCTCCTCTAAATTAACGTCTTTCTTTTCCCAGTTATCGATAAAGTTGATTCTTAGCTTATCCATTTTAATTTTCCTCCTTATAGTCTTCTTGCCAACTTGCTAAAGTATCATTATCAAATACGATCATCGTATCAATAAACGGTTCCACTATGACTTCAGTATAAAAAGCCCCCTTCTTGCTATGGTATGGTGAGACTCCTGAACGCGATTTTACGAAGAACTTAAGCTCATACTTTCCTGGAGGTAAGAGTATGGCTGGAGTCAGTAGGTCTTCAGTAAAGACTGCCCTGTGCCATATTTCACTATCCATACTAACTGAAACATCATAAAAATCACCATATCCATTATCCATCCTTAGGTATACTTTGGATAAGTCCCTATTATTTCTCATATCCTTAATCATATTAAAGGCCTTCTTTCGCCTAGACTGCTTATATATCAATCGTCCTAGACTTACAAAGAATAGTATAGTCATCGCAGCAACTACTATCCAAGGCTTATCACTTATAAGGCCTATCAAATTTTTCATATTAGCTCCCCTTCATAGATAAATCATACTTTTTTATATTTAAATATTTTAAAATATTATACCATTTATAAAATATTTTTTCTACTGAGAAATTCTCCACCATTCATAAAAAAGAACAGCAAAGTCTTTTAACTCGCTGCTCTTATCTCGATTTATATTAATTTACTCTATTAGGCATTACTCCTTATATGAATAAAAATATTCTTTAGGACTTATTTATTTCATATCCTTTAGCTTTGCATAATCTTCATCAGTTAGCTTCCATGTAAAGTCAGGAATTCCTTGTATACCTGATAATGTCATATACGGATAGTTTTCATATACAGTAAACTTAACTACAAAGTCTTTACCATCAGTAGCCTTAGTAATAGCCCTGTACTCCCTGCTAACTACTGCATCTTTTGGAACCTCTAAAAGCTGGAAATCTTTAGATTTCATACTCTCAGTACTCTTAGCAATAAGCTCTGAAATATATTTCAAATCCTTTTGACTAGTCATTTCAGAAATCATCTTCTGATTTTTATCGTATACCTCGACCCTGTCTCCATCTTTATCCTTGTTACTACTTCCGCAGGCCACTAATGAGACAGCGCAAATTAAACTTAAGGCTAGTACAATAATTTTCTTCATATTTCTTTACCTCCAATAATTTGAAATTTTTATCTACATAAGATTATGCATCATAAATATTATACCATTTTAAAACTATTTTTACTATCTTAAAATTTCTAAATATAAAATAATACAAGCCTTAATCTAGGCTAGTATTTCGGACACTTACCCCCTCATGGTCCAAGAGCCATATTTTTTTGTCTAAACCACCTGCATAGCCTGTCAGGTCTCCATGACGTCCTAAGACCCTATGACAGGGTATTATTATAGATATAGGGTTATGGCCTACCGCTCCTCCGACAGCCTGGGCTGACATAGACTCCCTCCCTAGGTTTTTAGCCACCTGTCTTGCTATACTCGCATAGGATGTAACCTGACCATATGGTATGTTCATTAATATTGACCATACCTCCTGCCTAAAGGCTGTACCCTCTGGCTTTAAACTCAGCTCACCTATAGGTGGATTTTGACCGGCAAAATACCTGTCAAGCCAATGGTTAGCCTTGTCCAGTATATCCATCTTATGATCTGAAACCTCACATCTTTTTTCCGACTTGCTTGGGATAACCTGGCTAGCATCCAGGCCATCCATATAGTATTTCTGACCTTCTAGCCATAGCCCAACTATATGTCTTTTATTATCGTCGCACACTAGGGTTATTATTCCCAAGGGCGATTTATATTCTCTTGAATAGTACATAAATGCCACCTCCTAGCTATAATATATCAAATTTTGCACCTAATTTATATATTTATTCATTTTTTAGACTTTTCTATTTACAAATGCTTTTATATGCCTTATAATATTCTACAAACTTTATAGGAATTCATACATGCGATTTAGCAAATCAAGCAAGACAGTTAACTGCACTTGCTTTTTTATAAATTTACATAAGGAGGAAATTATATTATGGCTAATTTCGCAATTGTAGGAGCTACAGGGCTCGTAGGAACAAAGATGATTGAAAGACTTGGTGAAAGCAAGCTAGAGGTTGATAAGATCTACCTTATGGCATCAGCTAGGTCAGCAGGAAAGGTCCTTCAATTTAGGGGGCAGGATGTCATCGTCGAGGAGTTAAGAGAAGATTCCTTCGATAAGGAAATCGATTACGCAATCTTTTCTGCAGGTGGGGATACTTCTCGTAGGTTTGCACCTATCGCTGAATCCAAGGGAATCATAGTAATTGACAATTCAAGTGCTTGGAGGATGGAAGAAGATATAGACCTTATAGTTCCAGAGTGCAATGAGCCCATATTAAAGAGAAAGATTATAGCTAATCCAAACTGCTCCACTATCCAATCAGTAGTACCACTTAAGCCACTAGCGGATGCCTTTGGTCTAGACCGCGTAGCCTACACGACTTACCAGGCTGTTTCAGGATCAGGCAAGGGTGGTATAGATGACCTTTTAAATGGCCAGGATGGCCAGGAGCCAAAGAAATACCCTCATCCAATTTACAATAATGTTCTTCCCCATATAGACGCCTTCTTAGACAACGGCTACACAAAGGAAGAGATGAAGATGATTGGTGAGACTAAGAAAATTTTATCCCTTGATGAGGATGTTAGAATCACGGCTACATGTGTTCGTGTACCAGTCCTAAACTCACACTCAGTAGACATCAATGTAACATTTAAGAAGGATACTAGTGTTGATGAAATAAGAAGTATACTGAAAAATTCCCCAGGCCTAGTCCTGCTTGATGACCCAGGAGAAAACCTCTACCCTACTCCATTAGAGGCAAGCGGTCACGATGAGGTCTATGTTGGAAGGATTAGGAGGGATATTTCCCAGGATAGGAGCTTTTACATCTGGTGCGTGGCAGATAATATCAGAAAGGGAGCAGCCAGTAATGCTGTACAAATAGCAGAGATGCTAGAGGCAAAAAGACAAGTTTAAATAATATAATTTTGCAACAAATGAAAGATTTAACTTGTATCTTTCCTCATTTAGTGTTAGAATATCTTTTAACACATAAAGTAGGCTTGTATAAAGCTTTATTTTATTGATGGCCACACAGAAGTGGCCAAGGTTAACTTTGATAAGAAGGAGGAATTTATTTTGAAAACATTACAGATAGGATTATTTGGTCTCGGGACCGTGGGCTCCTCAACAGTGGAGATACTTACCTCCAACCGTGAATTGTTGGAGCGTCAATTAGGCTGCACCACGCAGATAAGTAAAATATGTGTCAGAGATACCGGGAAGACCCGCTCCGTTGATACATCCAATAGCATACTTACCTCCAGGCCCGAAGACATTCTTCTAGACCCAAAGATAGATATTGTGGTTGAAGTAATGGGAGGAATAGAGAAATCCAAGGAAATTATCGAAGCCGCCTTTAAAAATGGAAAACACATTGTTTCGGCAAATAAAGATTTAATCGCCCTCTACGGCAAAGAACTATCAGAACTCGCCAAACAAAACAATTGTCATTTCTTTTTTGAAGCCGCAGTTGCCGGTGGAATCCCTATTCTAAGAACTCTACAAACTTCTCTTACAGGAAATTACATAAAAAAAATCAGTGGAATCGTAAATGGTTCAACAAATTATATTCTCACACGAATGGAAATAGAAAGTTTATCATTGGAATCAATCATAGAAGACGCCAAAGCCCTAGGTTACTTAGAGGCAGATCCAAGTGCTGACCTTGATGGCCTAGATGCTGCAAGGAAGTGTGCAATACTTGCTAGCCTTGGTTTTCACAATCTTGTAAAATCAGATCAGGTATACGTATCAGGAATTAGAAATATATCTCTAGAAGACATTAATCAAGCAAAGAAATTAGGTTATAAAATTAAATTATTGGCTATTGCTGAAAATAAGGATTCAGGTATTGTTGCTAGAGTTCACCCAGTCCTAATAGCAGAAAATCACCCTCTTGCAGGAGTTCAGTATGAATTCAATGCTGTATATGTGGATGGTGACTATCTAGGCCAGACAATGTACTATGGTAGGGGAGCTGGAGGAAATCCAACAGGTTCAGCTATTGTCAGTGATATTGTAGCAATCGGTAAGGCGATCTTGTCTCAAACAAGACCGGAATTGGCCTATGCTAGCATGGGAGACAAGGCCCTTATAGATATAGAAGATCTAGACTTTGCCTACTATATCAGACTAGTTACAGACCATGACAAGCTTGGTCAGGGTGGTCTAATAGACCTGCTTGATAAGAAAGGATTAAAGATAAGGTCTATAAATAAGACCAATAGAAGCCTAGAGATATATGACTTAGATAAAAAGTATGAAGACACTGACCTAGGCCAAAACCTGGTAAACGTAGATCAATTTGTAATTGTGACAGAAAGAGTGAGAGAAAAAGCCTTCAAAGAGGCAATAATGGAATTAGAAAATATCAGCAATTCGATAACAGTTATTAGAATAGAAGAAGACATATAGAGACAAAGGAGATTTTAAGTATGAAATGGCAAGGATTAATAAATCAATATAAGGAATTTTTACCAGTTAATGAAAATACACCTATGGTTTCCCTGTACGAGGGTAACACACCCCTAATCAAGAGTTTAAACCTAAGCAAGGAACTGGGCATAGACCTTTACTTTAAGTTCGAGGGCCTAAACCCTACAGGTTCATTTAAAGACCGTGGTATGTTTATGGCAATCGCCAAGGCCATAGAAGAAGGGTCTGACACTATCATGTGTGCTAGTACAGGAAATACTTCAGCTTCGGCAGCCGCCTATGGTGCAAGGTACGGACTAAGGACTATAGTCCTAATACCAGATGGATATATTGCCATGGGTAAACTAGCCCAGGCCCTACAGTATGGTGCCCAGGTAGTAGCTATCCAGGGCAACTTCGATGATGCCCTAAACCTAGTAAAGGAGATTACAGAATCCCACCCTATTACTTTAGTAAATTCCATAAATCCATACAGGATAGAGGGGCAAAAAACAGGTGCCTTTGAAATAGTAGATGACCTAGGCGATGCCCCAGACTACCTGGCTATACCAGTTGGAAATGCAGGTAATATTACTGCCTACTGGAAGGGCTTTAAGGAATACAAGGCAGCAGGAAAATCTACAAAGCTACCTAAGATGAAGGGCTACCAGGCCAAGGGGGCTTCTCCAATTGTAGAGGGTCACCCATTTGAAAATCCAGATACTGTGGCAACAGCCATAAGAATTGGAAATCCAGCATCCTGGGATAAGGCCCTAGCAGCCAGAGATGAATCTGGTGGATCTATCAAGGCAGTTACAGATGAAGAAATACTGGCAGCCTACAAGCTACTTTCTAACAAGGAGGGTGTATTCGCAGAGCCTGCCTCAGCTGCATCCCTTGCTGGTGTGATTCAGTCTGTAAAAAACGGAGATATAGAAAAGGGTGCCAAGGTGGTTTGTATATTGACAGGTAATGGCCTGAAGGATCCAGATACTTGCCTAGAATCGGCGGTTAAGCCTCAATCTATTCCAGCCAACCTGGAAAGTGTCCTAAAGCTGATAGAAGGTTAGGTGGTCCTATGATTAGAGTAAGAGTACCAGCAACAACAGCCAATATGGGACCTGGTTACGATGTGTTGGGCATGGCCCTATCACAGTATTCAACTTTCCAGTGCCAGGAAGATGACAAGATTTCTCTTTTTATCGAGGGACTAGAAAGTCAAAAATTGCTTGGCCAGGACCATGAAGAAAACCTAGTTGTAAGGTCTATGAACCACCTATTTGAATACGTAAATAAATACCCAAAGGGTTATAAGCTTGAAATTATTAATGATATACCCCTGGCTAGGGGTATGGGGTCAAGTGCATCAGCAATTGTAGGTGGCCTGCTTGTGGCAAACCACCTAGTGGATGCCAAACTTGGCCAGGACCAGATCCTTATGTTAGCAACTCAAATAGAGGGACATCCAGACAATGTAGCCCCAGCCCTAATGGGAAATATTGTCCTATCTGCTATGGTTGATGATAACCAGGTCATCTACCACTCTATCCATCCATTTGAGGATATGACTTGTGTCCTATTCATACCTGACTATGAGGTATCTACAAATATGTCTAGGTCTGTTCTACCAAAGTCCATAAGTATGGCAGATGCAGTCCACACTAGCGGTCACCTAAGTTTAATGCTAGCTGGCTTTATGACTGGAAACAAGGACTTGATTGGTAAAACTATGGCCGACAAGCTCCACGAACCATACAGAAAGGGCCTTATCAAGAGCTTTGATGACTTTAAGGCAGCTGCCCTAGATGCAGGAGCCTTTGCCTTTTCCTTGAGTGGATCCGGTTCGACTATCATAGCCTATTGTGACCATGATTCTGCCCCGAGTGTTAA
>NZ_CDRRTB010000061.1:0-10667 GCF_977045075.1 Peptostreptococcus sp.
ACATTGTTGTCATCGGTTTCGCATTATTCGCGATGTTCTTTGGTGCTGGTAACTTAATTTTCCCACCGTTCTTGGGTGTTATATCAGGAACTAAATGGTTTGTATCATTCATGGCATTCTTATTTGCTGATGGTGGTTTGGCATTATTAGGTGTTATCGCAGCAACAGGTACACAGGGCGATATGATGGCCTTCTTCGGAAGAGCTGGAAAGAAGCTAGGTATTGTAATTGCATCAATAACTATTCTTTGTATAGGACCATTTGTTGCTATACCAAGAACAGCAGCTACAACTTATGAAATAGGTGTAGTTCCCAATTTCGGACATAGCCTAAGCCCAATAGTATTCGCAATTATATTCTTCGTAATAGTTCTAGTATTAACTATTAAGCCTTCAAAGGTTGTAGATATAATTGGTGCTTTCTTGACACCAGTACTTCTAATATGCTTGGCAGTATTGATCATAAAGGGTATAGTGAGCCCTCTAGGTGCGCCACTTGATAGAACACTAGTTGATAACGTATTTATAAGCGGTATCAATGACGGTTATCAGACTCTTGATGGTATGGCTGGAGCAGTATTCGCTGGTATCGTTATAGCATCTGTTAAGCAGAAGGGTTATACTGAAAAGAAGGTTCTAGTTAAGGCTACAATACTTGCCGGCATAGTGGCAGTTGTAGGTTTGGCCCTTGTTTATGGTGGTCTAACTTACCTAGGTGCTACTGTATCTCCACAGTATGACAATACAGTTGAAAGAACTACACTTGTAATATCAATAACTCAGGCTATACTTGGTGGACCTGGTAAGGTAATCCTTGGTCTAGTTGTTGGTCTAGCTTGTTTAACTACAGCTATAGGTCTTACATCTTCTTGTGGTAACTACTTCAGTGACCTTACAGAAGGTAAGCTTAAGTATGAAGTTATAGTTGTTATAGTTTGTGTATTCTCAGCAATCGTATCTAACTTCGGAGTTGATAAGATTATACAGATCGCTGCACCACTACTATACATGATGTACCCAGCAGTTGTTACTCTAATACTTCTTGGTCTATTCCATACTAAGATTCAGAACAAGAACGTATACGTGCTAGCATCTTGGGTAGCTCTAATATTAGGTATTGCTCATGAATTGTCAACTGTACCTCTTTTTGCAAATGTAGGTGGATTAGCTGGTCTAACAGCAGCTTTAAACAAGTTACCAGGTCATTCAGTTGGATTCTACTGGATTATACCAGTGGTAGTTGCAGCTATAGTTGGTAAGTTCATAGGAGCTAAGAAAGAAGCTTAATAGACTTATAAGTATAAGTTTTGACTAAATAAACACAAAAAATAAACACACAGACAGGATCCCGGTTGACTAATTCAGCCGGGATTTTTAGTTTTATAAGTATCATGGAATATTCTAATGTCTTAGGTGAGAGATATATAAGTAATAGGAAATTTTTTTAGATAAGTGGATAGCACCACTAAAACAAGAATAATACAAATGGGAGATTATCAAACTTGAAAATATGCTAATCCTATATTATAATATTTATATAAATTACATGATAGCTAGCTGGTATATATACTAGTAAACTTAAAATAGTTGATTTAAAATAGTTGATAAATTGGAGGATTGAAATGTCTAAGAATACTGGAAAGAATAAGAAAAAAAATAAGCCCTATTATAAGAAGCAGGAAGTCTCCAATAGTAAGGAAACAAAGGTAAGCAATTCACCTATGTCAAATAATACCTTTTTGTTGGGAGTGGGCTTTTTGATTATAATATATTCTAGGTATTTAGCAAATCAACTATCTTCTGTTTTAGTAAATATATTAGGACTGGGTGTGATGTTTTATGCCATGTTCAGGTCGTTTAATGAAGACAAGGAAAATGGTAAAAAGAGGGCAGTTGTAATTGATTCTATAATAATGGGAATTATAGGGCTTGCTATAATTTACAGCATTTATTGGTTGACACAACTAAGATTTTAGTTTATTTTATAAGGCTTTCAGAGGATTTTTCTTATTGTTAAAAGACTAACTTAAAAAAATATTAAAAAAAATCTTGACAAAGTTCAACTAATATTTTATCATAGGTAATAACAAAATATTAAATCTCTTATCGAGAGTGGCGGAGGGACTGGCCCTGTGAAGCCCGGCAACCTAACTTTGTTAAGGTGCTAAATCCAGCGGTGTGTAACCGAAAGATGAGTAGTATTTCCAGGTCTGGGTATATTTTACTCAGGCATTTTTTATTTTTTATTAAAGTTTACAGAAAGGAGTATAAAATGATTGAAATAAAGGAAGTGAATAAGTTTTATGGTCAAAACCAAGTTTTGACGGACATAAACTTAAAGATAAATGACGGAGAAATATTCGGCATCATCGGACATAGTGGGGCTGGTAAATCTACGATATTGAGATGTATTAATAGGCTAGAAAGCTTCGATTCTGGGTCAATATATGTAAATGGCCAGGATGTAGCCAATCTTGATGAAAAGTCTCTTAGAAATTTAAGAAAAGACCTGGGCATGATTTTCCAACACTTTTCTCTTTTAGAGAGGAAGACAGTTTTTGAAAATGTAGCCCTACCAATGGAATGTTTTAAGTATTCTAAGGAGGAAATAAAAACAAGGGTAGAGGAGTTACTAGACCTAGTTGGTATTTTGGATAAGAAGGATATCAAGCCTAGAAACCTAAGTGGTGGACAGAAGCAAAGAGTAGCAATAGCCAGAGCCTTGACAATGAACCCGTCTGTATTGCTTTGTGATGAGGCTACTTCAGCCCTAGACCCAAAGACAACCAAGTCAATACTAGACCTGCTACAGGAAATAAATCAAAAGTTGGGTATAACTATAATAATAGTTACCCACCAGATGGAGGTAATCAAGCAGGTTTGTACGAGAACGGCAATAATGGATGCGGGTAAGGTCCTAGAGGTAGGAGATACTCAGGAGATATTCTTAAAGAACAATAAACCTCTAAGAAAATTACTTGGAGAGGAAAATATAGTCCTACCTAGTGGATGTAACCTAAAGCTATTGTTCACTAATGACATGTCAAATGATCCCGTTATAACAGGTATGGCTAGAGAGCTTTCCATAGATGTATCAATAATTTATGGTAAGCTGGAGAAATTTAGAGATAATATATTAGGTTCCTTGATTATTAATGTTCCGAGAGAAAGACTTGGAGATGTCGAAAAATATTTGACTGATCATGGTATGAGATGGCAGGAGGTAGACAATGAGCTTTAGAGATTATATGACAACTTTATTCCCAACTGCCTTTGTGGAAACACTTTATATGATTTTGGTTCCTACTATAATAGCATCTATAATAGGCTTTATAATCGCAATTATCTTAGTAATAACTAAGGAGGACGGCTTAAAACCTAATAGGACTATATATAATACGCTTGGCTTGATAGTTAATGTATTTAGGTCTTTCCCATTTATCATCTTAATAGTTGCTATTAGTAGCTTTACAAGATTGGTTGTGGGAACTAGTATAGGTAATACAGCAGCCCTAGTACCTATTACAGTGGGTACAGCACCATTTATGGCCAGACTGATTGAGTCATCTTTAAATGAAGTAGATAAGGGTTTGATTGAGGCAGCAAAATCATTTGGTGCTACAAATGTACAGATAATATTCAAGGTTATGGTAAAAGAGTCAGTTCCATCAATTGTATTAGGAGTAACCCTTACTATAATTTCAGTACTTGGTTATACTGCAATAGCAGGAGCCGTTGGTGCTGGTGGACTTGGTAACGTAGCAATCGTATATGGTTACCAGCAGTTCGATAAAAATGTAATGTTATTTACTGTTATAGCTCTTGTAATCTTAGTACAGATTATACAGAACCTAGGAGACTTCTTATATAAGAAGTTAAAGTAATAATTCATATTAAAATAAAGTTAAATTAATAACTTATATAAAATAGCTAACTAAATTCACAATTTAGTGCTATAATATAAATTAAAAATTAGAATTTTTAGAAAAAGTTAAATTTTAGGAGGTACAAGTATGAAAGCAAAGAAATTTTTAACATTAGCTGCAGTTGCAGTACTATCACTAGGACTAGTTGCTTGTGGAGCAAACAAGGATGCAGATAAGGCATCTACATCTTCAGGAGATGACAAGACTATTACAGTAGGTGCTACACCTAACCCACATGCACAGATTTTAAACGAAGTAGTAAAGCCACTTCTTGAAAAGGATGGATACAAGTTAGACGTTAAGGTATTTAATGACTATGTTCTACCAAACAAGGGCTTGACTGAAAAGTCTCTAGACGCTAACTACTTCCAGCACGTACCATACTTAGATGAGTACAATGCTAAGAACAAGACTGATATAGTTTATACTGCAAAGGTACACTTAGAACCAATGGGTGTATATTCAAACTCACTAAAGAAGATTAGTGATGCTAAGGACGGAGCTACAGTTGCAGTTCCTAACGATGCTACAAATGAATCAAGAGCTCTTAAGCTACTTGCTAGAGAAGGCTTAATTAAGGTTGCAGACAAGGACCTATTAACTAAGAATGATATCACAGAAAATCCAAAAAATATTGTAATTAAGGAACTTGCAGCAGAACAGCTACCAACAGCTTTAAAGGATGTAGACATAGCAGTTATAAACTCTAACTATGCACTTGAAGCTAAGTTAAACCCAACTAAGGATTCAATCGCAATCGAGTCAACTGATTCTCCATATGCTAATATATTGGCTGTTAGAAAGGGTGAGGAAAATAGCGATAAGATAAAGGCTCTTACAAAGGCCCTTACATCTCCAGAAGTTAAGAAGTATATCGAAGAAAAGTACAATGGTGCTATAATTCCTTCTTTCTAATTAGGGTATAGAATATAATATAAGTTTAAAAGTATAAAATAAAAAGAAGAGGCCACTTGACCTCTTCTTTTTACTTTTATAAAGCATTAACTGTTTAGGATAGTTTCTCCTAAGACTCCTTTAGTGGTTATGGTGGTGGTCTTCACAACCACAGTCACAGTCAGGATGTTCAGCCATATACTCCTTATATTCTTTTTCAACAGCCTTGAATTCTTCTAGCATCTGGCTGTATTTTGGTAGAGCTTCTTCATCCTCTAGCTCAGTTCCATTCCAGTCAGCATACATCATCTGGTCTCCGTTTGTAAGTATCATCCTACCAACGTGAGTAGATTCATCGATTAATTCAAGGAAGTCCATCTGACCGTCTACAACGCTCTCAGTTAGCTCAATATCATCATCAAGACAAACTACAATCATAAGTGGTAAAAGTGCACCATCTTCATCCTCAACTGTGACTGTGATGTCAATAGTACCTTCTACACCTTCTTCATACTCAGATAGGGGAGTATCTATTTCAATCATTTCTTCAGGTACTGCTAATTCCTGGATTAAATATTCTACAACTCTATCCTTTACTAACTCTTTTGACATATTTGTCTCCTTTCAATCTTTTGTTTTAATACCATAAGAGTGTCCAACCAGACAAGCTAGACCAAGTAAGATATTTATAATATCAAGTATATTATAGCATTGTAAGTATTTAAAGTCTAGAATTTATGCCTTTAAAGGTAAAATTAAGCATATAGAGATATCCTCATAATACAGGTTGGGAATAAGCAATAAATGAATGACCTGTGTTGGAGGTATGAAAATGAACATATTGAAAAATAAGACAAAGAAAAATATTAAAGGGAAATTTTTGGCTATGCTTACGGCAATTAGCATGACTGCAGGTCTAACAGCCAATGCCTTTGCTGACTCAGGTGAGGTAGTAACACTAGGTGCTAACCTCAATGCCAGTCAAAAACAGGCTATATTAAATTACTTTGGCGTAGATGAGGCAAACTCAAATATAATTTATGTAAACAACCAACAGGAGAGAAAGTACCTTGGTGGAATTGCACCAGAGGCTCAGATCGGTAGGGTGACAATGTCGTCTTCCTATGTTGTGCCAACAACAAGTGGTGGTATAAATGTAAAAACATCAAATATTACCTGGGTAACAAGCTCTATGATTGCATCTACACTTGCCACAGCAGGCGTGGAAAATGCAAATGTGGTCGCCGCTGCACCATTCCCTGTGAGTGGTACAGGGGCACTGACAGGTATTACAATAGCCTTCGAAAAGTCTTCAGGTGAAAAGCTTACAGAAGAGAAGAAGAAGCTTGCCAATAAGGAGCTGATAACTACAGGTAACCTTGCTGAGTCAGTTGGTAAGGATAAGGCTGCAGGTATAGTCAATGATACTAAGAAGGAAGTAATAAAGAACGACTTGGATTCTGAAAAGGAAATCAAGGATACAGTAAAAAAGGTTGCTGATAATTATAATGTGACCCTTAATACTGGTGACATTAACATTATAACTAACCTAATGAAGGACGTGGGTAACCAGAACTACAACTACAATGATATAAAGGATACCCTAAATAATGTAAGTGCTAATGTAAAGAACAATCTTAGTCAGGCAGGTGAAAAGATAGAAGCCAGTGGCATAATAGACAAGGCATCTTCTTGGATAAAGAACAACAAGGATGCTAGTAACTTTTTTAATAAGTTCGACGATTCTAAGCTATCTAAGGATGCTGTAGTAAGTACGACATCTACAGGCTTAGATGAGGCAAAGAAGGTTGCTGGTGACCTGGCAGATAAGGCACAGAAGTCAGGCTTACTTGACAGGATCATAGACTTTATAAACTCATTTTTTAACTAATATAACTAATATATAGGGCTAGATAAATATATGAGTACAAGGAAATAAAAATAGAGGTATACATTTACTTTAATGTATACCTCATTTTATGTTCTTATTTAGACTTGGGTATCGTTAATTTAGTACATTGTCTTAAATTCATAACCTTCAGCCTTGAAATATTTAATGATTCTGTCAAGATACTTAGCAGTTTCTTCCTTACCATAAGTATCATGCATTAGCAGGACGACAAGGTTTTTACCCTTACTGCTTTCTACAGCGTGCTTATACAACTCATCTGCATTTTTCTTTGCCCCTTCAGCATCAGCGTTTAGGGCATTCCAGTCAATAGAAGACTTATTATTTTTAATTAAATATTCATTAAGAGGTTCAGTCTTCTGCCAAGATATCTGACCACCTGGACATCTGTAAACCCTAGTTTCGAAGTCAAATCCAAGACTCTTCTTAATTAGGTCTGCATTTTTGTTAAAATCTGCAGTATAGTTTGATAGGTTTAAAACCCTACCAGGGTATAGGTGGCTATAGTCATGTGAATATGAGTGGTTGGCAATAGCCATGCCTTCATTATACTCTTGCTTTAGTATATCTGCAGCACCATTCATAGCCAGTGACTTACCTATAACGAAGAAGGTAGCCTTTACATCATTATCCTTAAGAGTCTTAAGTATATTAGGTGTATTTGTTAGAGATGGGCCATCATCAAAAGTTAAGAAGACCTGTTTTTTACCACCATTATCATAGTCGTAAGTGTTTAGGGCATTCCATACCTTTTGGGCATCGACACCGTAAAGCTTCTTTGCATCTTCCTTCTGGCCTATTACGGTTTTAGGCTTTTTTGTTTGAGTCTGAGCCTGCTTGTTTTCAATTTTTGTCTTGTTTTCTGCTTCTTCATTACTTCTATAAGCATTTATTAGCTTAAAGCAACCAGCTGCACATGCAATAATTATCAACAGTAATAAGATTTTTTTTGCATTAAAGCCGGCTCTTTTCTTTCTTTTAGGTAAACGTATGTCTCTTTTGTTAGGATTAGTCCTACTATAGTTTATATAGTGTTTTTTATTTTTTTTCATAATATATCCTCCCATCTTTATATTTTACTACATAAATGAGATTTTTTAAAGGAGACTTTTGAAGAAAAGTATTAAATTATTATAAAAAAATTCATAAATTTACTTTAGATTATAGACAAGTCAGCCTATATAGGATATTATATTTTGAGATGTATCTATTAAGACAGCTTGGAATGAGAGGTGTTGAAATGAAGCGATTTAAGTGTAAAGAATGTGGATATATACACATTGGTGAAGAGGCACCGGATGCGTGTCCAGTATGTGCCTATGACAAGAGTGTATTTATAGAAATGGATCAAGTAGGAGAAGAACAAAAAATTTCTTATGCCATGATAGAAGACTTGGATGATAGTTCCATAAGAATTTTGAGGCAATTAATTGATGATACTTCTAGGTTGGCAGCAGTTGCATCTGCTATGGCCAAGAGTGTCCTTATGGATAATGACCTAGAACAAGAAAAATACTTTAGGGAGCTTTCCTTAGAGCTTTTAGACCAGGCATCGGTATATATGATTTATTCAGGTGAATTTTTAGAGGTTACTACAAGTGCTAATAAGCCTGAGTTAGAGAAAAAAATATTAAATGAGATAAAGAAAATAGACAAGTTCCTTGAGACTATTCGTGATATGGATTTAGAAGAAGTCGTAGGTGTTTTAGAAGGTAATAAGAAAAAATTAGGGGATTTAATGAATTAGCATCTTGCTATAGGAGGAAGTAATGAGTCAGGTTAGAGACAGGTTCAGTGAACACCCTTCCTTAAGGTTGGGGACTATGATACTAGGTTTGAGTATATCTGCAGTTGGGGTGAATGGTTTTTTACGACAGGCCCATCTTTTGAGTGGTGGTGTAACTGGTTTTGCAACTGCTATTAACTACTTGACTGGTTTAAATGTTGGTATAGGAACCTTTATATTAAATATACCTATATTTATACTGGGATTTATATACTTAAAAAAAGAGTTTTGTATGCTTAGTTTAACAAATATGATTATATATTCTTTAATTCTAGGTTTAACCCAAGATATAGGGGCGATTATTCCTATAAATGATATTTTCCTACAGACCATATTTGGAGGATTTTTAAATGGTATAGGAATTGGCCTTGTATTTAGGGCTAGGGCATCTACAGGTGGTACCGATATAATTGCTGCCATCTTGAAGATGAAGAAGAATATTGAAATTAAAGATACTAGCTTTGGCTTCAATGTAATAGTGGTAATGGTTGGAAGTATTTTATTTAGCCTTAAATTGGGCCTATATACCCTAATAGGCTTTTATATTAGCTCCATTGCACTTGGATTTATTAAGGATGCAATGAACTATCAAAAGTCCTTAATAATTATATCTGACAAACCGGACCTGATAGCTGAGGATATAATGAAGGCCATGATTAGAGGGGTAACCTTTATACATGCTGAAGGGGCATATACAGGTGATAGTAAGAAATTGATATATACTATAGTATCTTCAAATGAGATACCAAAAATTAAAGAGATAGCATTTAAAATTGACTCTAGGGCCTTTATCACCATCAATGATATAACTGAAGTTAGGGGAAGGGGCTTTAAGTCCAAGGATTTATAATATTTTAGAAGTCTAGGGACAAAATACTTTTAAAATAATAAAAAATATTATATAATTAGTATAGATGTCTATTGAACGGAGGGATTAGTTTGAGCATATCAAATAATTATGTAGAATTATATACCAGTTATATAAATGAAATTGACGACATAAGAAAGAATTTAAAATTATTTAAGATAAAGAAGAGCAATGCCTTGAAAAAGGGTATTTTTGCAAGTGATGAAGAGGTCTATGAACTTGAAAAACTAATACTAGGAGAGCCTTCAGATCAAATTAAGGAGAAGTTGGCTGCTAGTAAGGAAGAGGAAATATATGTTGAATCACAAAAGGAAGAACTTGCTAAAAATGAAAATTTAGCCGATATAGTTGGTTTTCTTGATGATAGTGAAGAGGATAGACTTAACCTGGCCAAGGAAAATGATATGGTCCAGATTTACAGGTTCTCTAATGGTGATATGTATATTGGTAGACTTTTAGATGGAAAGTTGATTGGTATAGGGTCTTATATTTTCCAACCTAGTGAAGATGACGATTCAAGTATTAATACTGAATATATAGGCAACTTCGTAAATGGTGTTAGAGAGGGAAGGGGCTCCTTTACTTTTTCTAATGGTAATGAATATATAGGTAACTTCAAAGCTAATAAGAGTGATGGTATTGGTCGTATTAAGTACAACAATGGCGATGAATATCTTGGCAATTGGATAGAAGGAAGAAAAGAAGGTCTCGGTATATATACTTGGAGCGATGGCTATATTTATATTGGCGATTTCAAGGATGGTAAGATGGATGGTAAAGGTTCATGCTTTAATTCTAAGGGTGAGCTTATATATGATGGTGAGTGGAAGCTAGGTCAGATTCACGGTAAGGGCAAGTATATATGGAATAGAAACAAATGGTATGAAGGAGACTTCCAACAGGGAGAAAAGCATGGAGAAGGAACCTTCTACTTAAATGGCGATCCTGTTTACCAGGGTACGTGGAAGTTTGATAAACCATCGATCTTTGATAAGTCTTTTGAGGACATCATAGCTGCGATGCAGTAGAAGAATAGTAAAAGAAACTCGATTAGGGGTTTCTTTTTTATTGAATTAAAATTAAATAAAGGAAATTTAGGGCTTCTGTCGAATACAACTATTGTAATATATTGACAAATAGTATGTTTCATGCAATAATGAAATGTTAATGTTTATAGTAGGGGCAAGTGGTTAGATGAATGATATGAAAGAGATAATAGAGGAAATTAAATATAGGAGTGATATAGCCGATATTATTTCCGACTATGTCAGATTGAAGCCAGCGG
>NZ_CDRRTB010000062.1:0-10532 GCF_977045075.1 Peptostreptococcus sp.
GGCACGCCGCCAGCGTTCATCCTGAGCCAGGATCAAACTCTCATAAAAAATTTGTTACTGTGCTCAGACTATTGTTATCTCTAAAATATCTGGCTTGGTTTGTTTGTGGTTTAAATCAAGTAAGTTTGTCTTACATGGTTTAAACGATTAATCAATTGTCCTAAAAGGACTCATTGAATTAACCTGCTGTTCAATTTTCAAAGTTCATTATGCTGTTTTTACAGCCTATTCATTATACTATTTCTGGACTAATCCGTCAAGTATTTTTTTCTCTTTTTGAAGACTCTTTTTTATCGAAAAAACAAAATCTCCTACTTGTCTTTTGACTTGTTATGTCAAGGACAAGTAATACTATATCACCATTTCCCTTTAGTGTCAATAAAATTCGAACAATTTTTGAACTTTTTTCAGCTAAGTAAACTATAATAAATTCACCAAACAAATCGTTCGTTTTTTTACTTTTATTACACTTTTTTAACCCTGTTTGCTATATATAATATTCGTCTTATTTTCTTCCCTACTTATATGTATAAATCTCCTCTAATATATGTAAATATTAGCCCTATATTATATACAAATCTTTCTAATTGGTATAAAATAAATATATCATTTATATTGGAATTATAATTAGATATATCAATCTAATTAACTGTCAATAGAAACAGGTTTTAATTAATACAAAAAGTTTTGAGGAGGTATTTTATGTTATCAAAAAGATTAGACAATGTTGCACCTTCAGTGACTGTAGGTATCAGCTCTAAGGTAAAGGAAATGAGGGCTAATGGTATTGATGTCATCAGTCTTAGTATAGGTGAGCCAGACTTCAACATACCAGAAAAGGCTAAGGAATACGGTAAGAAGTCCTTGGACGACAACAAAACCAAGTATGACTTTCCTGCTGGTATTCCTGAGTTAAGACAGGAAATATGCAAAAAACTTAAGAGAGAAAACCATATAGACTACACTCCTGACCAGATAGTCCTTTCTAGTGGGGCAAAAAACTCAATTACTAATGTCCTACTTGTTACTACTGATCCAGGCAGTGAGGTCCTTCTCCCACTTCCATACTGGGTAAGCTACTCTGAAATGGTAAAGGTTGTAAATGCAGTACCAGTTGAGGTTAAGACTTCTAAGGAAAATAACTTCAAACTGACTAAGGATGATCTACTTAGGGCCATAACTGACAAGACTAGGCTTTTAATACTTACTAATCCATCCAACCCTACTGGTGCAGTTTATACTAAGGATGAATTAGAAGAAATTGCTGCCATATGTCTTGAAAAGGGCATCTATATAATGGCTGACGAAATATATGAAAAGATCAGATTTGATGATAGCTTTGTTTCAGTAGCTTCTCTAAGCGAAGAGATAAAGGATATAACAATAACAGTAAATGGTTTTGCCAAGTGCGCAGCTATGACAGGAACTCGTCTAGGCTATACTGCTTCAAATACTCAGCTAGCCAAGGCTATGAACTCTATTCAGAGTCATATAGTATCTCATCCTTGCCTTACTTCCCAGTATATGGGTCTTGGTGCCCTACTAGAATGCGAAGAAGATATGCAGGAAATGGTAGCTACCTACAAGCGTAGGTGCCAGTTAATTACTAGCAGGCTAGACAAGATTGATGGAATTTCATATATTAAGCCATCTGGAGCCTTCTATATATTTATAGACCTATCAAGGGTTAAGGAAAACTACCCTTATGAGGACAGCTTCTCGGTTAAGTTCTGCGAGGACTTCCTAAATGACGAGAGAGTTGCCATCATACCAGGTAAGGCCTTTGGTACTGATGATTATGTAAGAATATCCTATGCATGCCACGAGGATGACTTCCTTGAAGGCATAGATAGACTAGAAAGATACATAAAAAAATATCTTTAGGTATAAATTGGGGGCTCTTCAATGAATAAAAGTGAAATTGATGGTGACCAAATAAGCCTTAGGCAGGTAGCCAAGGTTGCAGGTGCCTTCGTAGCCTGGATAATTGGAGCTGGCTTCGCGACAGGCAGAGAAATACTTAGCTTTTTTTCCAGCTTTGGCTACTACAGCTACGGTGTCATATTAATTATACTAATAGGTTTTTCCTTTACCGGCAGGGTCATCATGGAAACCGGCTACCAACATAGGGAAGACCCAGATTTTAGACAATACGAATACTTTTGTGGCAAAAAAATAGGTAAACTCTACTCTATTATAATGCCTATAATGCTCTTCTTTATGATGGGCATACTAATATCAGCTACAGGGTCTACGCTACAGGAGCACTATGGAATCAACAGGTACCTTGGCTCAAGTCTTATGGCCCTAATAGTCTTGACCGCCTACCTAGCTGGATTTGATAGGTTCATCCAAGTCCTGTCAAAAATTGGGCCAATATTGGTGGCCTTCTTCCTCTTGGTAGGTACGATAGTTATCTTTGAGGACTATGACAGCTTTTCAAGGATAGGACTCTATAGGTACCAGCTAAGTAGCTTCCACGCTGCACCTGTGTGGTTCTTTAGTGGTTTTTTGTATTTCTCCTTGGCAGTTTCGTCAGGAGGTACCTACTTTTCAAAGTTAGGGGCCTCTTGTAAGAGCTTGAAAATAGCCAGGTACGGTACCCTGTTGGGAGCCGCTGAGGTAACCCTAGCTATCCTGATACTTAGTACAGCTATCCTTCTAAATGTAGATACCATAACCAAGGTAGATGTACCAACCCTACACTTGGCAAAGCATGTAAACCCACTTATGGCCAGCATATTTACAGTTATCCTCTTGTTGGGTATGTTCTCATCATCCTCAGCAACCATGTGGAGCTTATGTAAGTTCATATATCCAGAGGACAAGCAAAAGAACAAGACCGCTGCCATATTTATAGCTATAGCAGCTACCCTCGTAGGGATACTTCCATTCGCAAAATTGGTTGCGGTAATACTACCAGCCATTGGTTATATAGGAATCTACTATATACTTTGCGTAATATATAAGGGAATAAAAAACATCAATATAAACAGAAAAACAATATAAACAGAAAATCAATATAAACATTATTCAATTAAAAAGGACCGAGCTAAATACTAGCCAGTCCTTTTTTATGTTTATATATAATAATCATAGCTATAGAAAAAACTCTTGGAATCTCCTACTCCACACCTATATCTTCCATATTTACATCATCACCATACTTGATATCGGTAATCTTGTAAATTATTTGAACTAAAAGGTCATAGGCAAAAATTGCGATCAAGAAGTAGAAGGTCATCCCACTAAATTTATCTGCAAAAATAGGAGACTTAACCATATAACCATAGTTTGAGTGTAGCCCAAGGTTTATGACATACAGACTCAAATTAAAGAATAGGGTAAAGAGTCTAACCTGCTTTTTACATTTTAAAATATAGGCCCTATGCTCCTTAAATACCACATAGGCAGCCATAAGTATAGCTATATGGTAAAAGTAGAAGAAGGTGTTGCTGAAGTGTGGAAACTTAAACGGATCCATACCCGGATGGGCCAGAGCCAAAATTCCACCAAAGATACCCCATACATAAATCACCGGCGCCACCCTTCTATCAGACGTAATCAAGTAGTAAATACTCAACAAGGCCGTAACCCTACAATGATATAGTGGCAGCGATTCTGTAAGGCCAGAATACTTACCCACATAGTACCAAGTATACCTCATACATATATCTATCAAAAATACTACTAGCAAGACCCTCTTTACCCTGTTTATAGGATAGTCCTTCTTTATACAAAAAACTACAAATGCAAAAGAAACCAATGATAAAAGCATCAATACAGATGCATTCATAGGTTCAATTAAATCTGGCTTAGTCCTAAAGAAGTATCTTATCAAATCCACTCTTATCCTTCCTCCTCTTCTAAATATCTAAAAAATATCTTTTGAAAAATAAATATCATTTATTATATTAACTTATACACCGACTTGGCCTAGTATAACTTTGCTCCTGCTGGTATCTTATCATCTACCATTAGAAGGTTTAGTAATTCCTCACCCTCATAGTCGCATACTGCTGATATCAACATACCGCAAGACTCAACCCCCATCATCTTCCTAGGTGGTAGGTTAGTGATAGCAACTAGAGTCTTACCCACTAGTTCCTCTGCTGAGTAGTGCATCTTGATACCTGATAGGATTACCCTCTCCTGGCCAGAACCATCATTTAGGGTGAACTTTAATAGCTTATTTGACTTAGGTACTTCTTCACACTTCAATACCTTCACTACTCTGAAGTCTGACTTAGAGAAAGTTTCAAAGTCTATATCTTCTTCAAATAAAGGTTCTACCCTTACCTTAGATAGGTCTATCTTCACTTCCTTCTTTTCAGCCTCTTCATCAACTTCTGACGAACCATCTCTTAAAGGCTTCATTGTAGGGAATAGTAAAACGTCCCTGATAGTTGTAGAGTTTGTAAGAAGCATGATAACTCTGTCTATACCTATGCCTAGTCCACCTGTTGGAGGAAGACCTACTTCTAGGGCATTTATGAAATCTTCATCCATTTCACAGGCCTCATCATCACCTAGCTCTCTCTTTCTTACCTGGTCTTCAAACCTACCCCTTTGGTCGATAGGGTCATTTAATTCTGAGAATGCATTAGCAAGCTCCCACTTATTTGCAAAAGCTTCAAACCTGTCAGTCCTTCTTGGATCCTCAACATTTCTCTTGGCAAGAGGTGATACCTCTACTGGATGGTGAGTGATGAATGTAGGCTGAATTAGCTTGTCTTCACCAAATTCTTCAAAGAAGGCATTGATTACTTCACCCCTTCTCATTCCTGGAGTGATTTCTATACCTTTTTCTCTAGCTATAGCTAAGGCCTCTTCATCAGTGTTGATTTCAGAGAAGTCTACACCAGCATATTCCTTTACACACTCTTCCATAGTCATTCTCTTCCACGGTGGTGTAAAGTCTATTTCAGTACCCTGGTAGTTTATCTTCATGCTACCTGTAGCAACCTCAGCCATATGTGATATTACATTTTCAGTGATATCCATCATATCCTTATAGTCTGCATAGGCCTGGTATAGCTCTATAGCAGTATACTCTGGGTTGTGCTTCATGTCCATACCTTCGTTTCTGAACATCCTACCCATTTCGTATACCTTGTCAAATCCACCAACGATTAGTCTCTTTAGGTACAATTCATTGGCAATTCTTAGGTACATAGGTATATCAAGTGTATTGTGGTGGGTAATAAATGGTCTGGCATTTGCACCACCTGCAATTGTATTTAAAATTGGAGTTTCTACTTCTAGGAAGCCTCTTTCATCAAGGTAGCTTCTTAGGGCCTTTAGGGCCTTTGTTCTAGTAAGGAATGCATCCTTAACCTCTGGGTTAACTATAAGGTCTACATATCTCTGTCTGTATCTTAGGTCAACATCCTTAAGACCATGGTACTTTTCAGGTAGTACCTGTAGTGACTTAGATAGTAGGACTAACTTTTCTACGTGTACAGAAACCTCTTCTGTCTTAGTCTTGAATACGAAACCTTCTATACCCACTATATCACCAATGTCATATGTCTTGAATAGCTTGTATTCATCTGTTCCTATGTCATCTCTCTTCACATAGGCCTGTATCCTACCATTCTGGTCCTGTAGGTGCATAAATGACGCCTTACCCATGATTCTCTTTGACATGATACGACCTGCTAGACTTACCCTTTGTCCTTCTAGGCTATCATACTGGTCAATTACTTCATTTGAATGATGTGTTACATCGTACTTACTGATCTTGAATGGGTCTCTTCCCATCTTCTGAAGCTCACTTAGCTTGTCTCTTCTAACCTGTAGAACCTCACTTAAATTTTCTACCTGACTTTCTGGCTTATTATTTTCCATAACGTCCTCCTACTGACTTGTATCTCTATTATATCTTATCTTTAATCCTATATACCTGTATTTGGCCTAACTTGACCAGGTCTTCTAGGCCCTTATCCCTATTATCTCTTTATATCTACAACCTTAAGCTTGGCTATTCCGTCCGGCACTGTTACTTCAACTACATCGCCCTTAGCCCTTCCTAATAGAGCCTTACCAACTGGAGATTCATTAGAAATCTTTCCATCATATGGGTCCGCCTCTGCGCTACCTACTATAGTGTATTCTAGTTCTTCATCAAAGTCTTCATCGTATATCTTAACTATAGAACCAATAGTTATAATATCTAGGTTTACATTGTTTTCATCTATTATTACAGCTACCCTAGTCATATTTTCTAGCTTTAGGATTCTTTCTTCAAGAGCTGCCTGCTCCTTCTTTGCTTCGTCATACTCAGCATTTTCTGAAAGGTCACCAAATGATATAGCTACCTTTAGTCTTTCCGCTACTTCTTTTCTTCTTGTCGTTTTTAATAGCTCTAATTCGCTTTCAAGTTTATCGTAACCCTCCTGCGTAAGTATAATCTCTTTACTGTTATTTTCTTCCATTTTAACCTCCAAATTGATATTTATATTATTTTATATATCATTTACTAATTTAACTTAATATAGTAAATTGTGTTAAAATTAGACACAATTTACTATACGTCCGATATATTATATTCTAAAACCGTCAAAAAGTCAAGGTTTTCTAATACTTTCAATATAATATCTTTCTGTGAGACCAAGCTTGTTTGTCCAATAATATTGGATAAGATCACTTGATCTCAAGACTATCTTCCACTAATTTTTCTTCACGCTTTACAAAATTTTAAAAAAGAGTAACCAAATTGTGATACTTCCTAGGAAGATATCCTCACTTGGTTACTCTTAACTTTATTTTATTTATCGATTATATTTATACTTTATATTAACCTATCTTAAATGAAATCACACAAAACTAGTGGTATTAGGTTATTAAAACAAAAAATCATGCTGTCTATTTTTGTGTCCATATAAAGTGGATCAAAAAGCGTTAGTATCAGAGTCCATATAACTAGACTTATTATGAATAATAATACTTTTTTAAGCCTTTCTTTAAAAGACCTTCTAGCTGGCTTATAGTCTTGAATTGACACCATTAGTATATATATGGCAATATAAATGGCTAACATTAGACCATTATTTACATTAGTGAAAAATGTAATTAAGGATACTCCATATAAGATTATCACTAGTGGTATTATCATATATTTTGGTATATTATTTTTCAATGATATCATCTTTTAATACCTACCTTTTCAGTCATTACAGGGCCCTTACCCTTTGTTATTATGATTTTATCATCATAGTAAATTAAAATCAATAATTTATACAAACTTGTTTATGGTATTAAGAATAGTAGACCAAGGTAATAATTATTTGTAGTTGTATAATATTACCATAGAAGGACTTACAATTTTACAGACTTTTTTACATAGACTCGAAAAATTGTCAAAAAGTCTCAGTGTTTTTCACTCTTCCTTGTCAGTATTTTTGCTAGTTTTTTCATATTTAAGCACGCAAAAGTTAGGCCTATTTTCATGGCTATTTTTTCTTTACCTATTTGTTGTGTATATCGCATACTATGATTTTATTTTGCTACTCCAAAGACTCTCTCTATTGTTTCTTTTCATAAATCGTAGATGCTTTTTATAGTACATACCTGCATGACAGTAATACTACTTTTCTTATCGATAATTCTTGCCATAATCCTCTATATTATGATAATTTACATTTATTTTCATACGATGTATCACAGATGTCTTAGATACTATTTTTACATCTATATACGGCTTTTTATCATATATTCTTGATTCGGAAAAACTATAACCAAATTCTTTATTTATATCTGGATACATAATATCTTTATCAACCCAGTGTAATTCACAATAAGAATCTTCCAATATCGGATAAACAGGTTTATACTCCCATACAAAATGATAATCAGCCAATGGACTTTCATCAATATTATTTTCTATGTTATCAACATTTAAAGACATACCATTAAATTTGAATATAATTTTTGTATTTTCAGCAGAAACATCACCTATATTCTTTATGTAAAAATGTATTAGTGATGTAGGTTTAGTATTATCTACTACAAAAATATCGTCAGAATTTTTGTTTATTGAATGTTCATATTTTTTTCTACTACCATATAAATCAATATTAGTTTCTTCATTATTTTTGATTATTTTATATTTCCACTCCATCTGATACCCATCATGAGATATCACTCCAAGTTCAAATTTTGGCTTTAAATTAGATAAATTATATGATTTATATGATATTATAATCGCAACTATTGAGAATACTAATGTCAATATAGCTATTATGCTATTCATTTCTTCCGAATGTATTCTAGTTATCTTCATTTTTACTTTTTCTCCCTTATATATTATTACTACAAATAACTTGTCTTATTTATCTAATATTGTTTAAATGAATCTCTTTTATTTTTCTATACCAAGCATATAATTTTTCCAATGAAACCACAATAAAAGAAAAGAGTAATATTTGGTATATATTTGCTGACCGTAATATCATAAATTTTACATCCATATCAAATACTACTATATAGGATTGATACACAGCTATAATAATAAAAAACTACTCTATAAATCCAATTATGCTATTTACATAGAAATTATAAACTTCTTTCCCAGTTATTTTTATTACTCTTTTTTCACGTTCTTTTAATAAAATAAAAGTCAATATAATCATCACAATTATTATTGCAGTTATATAATACTTTTTAGTTCTTATACTGTAATCAAATTCATTCCCTAATAATGCCATTAATTGTACTATTAATAAAGGTGAATATAAATAACAATATAATTCTATGCATATTTTTTTGTAAAAAAAATACCATAATAATATTAGCACTATTACTATTTCAACTGCTTTCATATATCATACCTCCTATATTTTTTATTAATTTATTTTCATATGTTATATTATATAATATATGAAAATAATAATGTTATAATTTTTTAATCTAATTATCATTAATGATTGTTATTATATAGTAGTAATTCGTTATTCGTATAACGGTTTTATACTATAAATAATATTGTAAGTGAATTAGAATCCTATCTATGAAAAATATAATCGAGTTAATGAATAAAATAACTATGTAACCATTTTAACATTACTATATTATCGTGTTTATAAATCTAAATATTCTACATTCATTATAGTTTTTTTGATATAATAAAAATATATATTTACAAGTTAGGAGGTCGTTTTAATGAAAGATATAACTATTAAAAAATCAATCATACGATATTGTTTATCCAAAAATCATAATCATAAAGGAAATTATAGTATTTCCTTTAAAAAAATAGCGTACGATCTTGATTTAAATGAAGATTCTGCTAGAAAAATTGTTCTAGAGATGGAGTCAGAAAATTTAATAACATGCTGGAAAGCTAAAGAGGCGGGAAAAATTATTAATTTTCTTGATATTCTCACTGTAACAGATTGTGGTAAAAATTTATTAAACACATAATTTGCTAAATCTCAAGAAGCAAACTTCCCGTCCAGCGGGTGGTTTGCACAAGGGCTATAAGCCCAAGGGTTACCGGCCAGCGTCTAAAGGCGCTGGCTTTCACTTTGTTCAAGCTCGGCCTTTGACTCGTCGCCACCCTTTAAAGGGTATTTGTACTAATTGCCCATCCCTAAAGGAATCTTTATATTCTTTGACTCTTAATTTATCAATGGCTATATCATGTTTTTCCTGTTCTTGAATATACTTCTTTATAGTTGCTTCATTCAATCCAACCGTACTTACATAGTATCCTTCAGACCAAAAATGCCTATTTCCAAATTTATATTCTAAATTTGCGTGTTTGTCAAATATCATTAGTGCACTTTTTCCTTTGAGATAACCCATAAATTGTGATACACCAATTTTAGGTGGTATACTTACTAGCATATGTACATGGTCTGGCATAAGATGACCTTCTAGTGTTTCTACACCTTTATACGAACATAATTATCTCAGAATTTGGCCTATACTTTGTTTATACTGATTATATATTATTTTTCGCCTGTATTTTGTTGTAAATACTTTATGATATTTACACATATATTTTGTGTAAGATAAGCTGTTCGCTTTATTAGCCATAAAATCACCTTCCTATTCGTATTATTGAGCTTGAACAATTCAATTATACTACGGAATGGTGATTTTTTTGTATAACATCTGTCGCGCACCCGCATAGCGGGCGGATTATTGTTTCGCACGCTTTGCGAGCTCAACAGGGATACATACCTACATGAAAAACCTCGGCATACATTGGTATACCGAGATTTGAAGTGTTTTTAAAATATTGCCAATCGCTATCTCTTTGAGAACTGAGGTGCTCTTCTGGCAGCCTTAAGACCGTATTTCTTTCTTTCCTTCATTCTTGGGTCTCTTGTTAAGAAACCTTCAGCCTTTAATGTTCCTCTAACTTCGTCTTCTGTCTTTAACAAAGCTCTAGAGATACCGTGTCTGATAGCACCAGCCTGTCCAGTGTATCCGCCACCTTCAACTGTTACGATTACATCGTACTTGTTTTCGTTTCCAGTTATCACAAGAGGCTGCTTTACGTCTCTTATTAGAGTTTCGTAATT
>NZ_CDRRTB010000063.1:0-10483 GCF_977045075.1 Peptostreptococcus sp.
CAGGTGGCAAAGCATGAAAGAAGATATAATAGTACGGCAAAAACAAGTTTAAAATTTAAAAGTCCAGATGAAGTTGTAGAAGAGTATTTCAAAAATACATCCTGCTATTATGAAAATTAAAATGAACCAAGTCAAGGTTCGCAAAGCTTTACTCCTTGACTTATCCATTTATAATTTTCGATAAAATAGCAGGCATTTTGAAAAACTCTCTTGTAAGTGTAACATATGTGTTGACAACTAAGATTTATTTTCCATTTTTTGTACATTTTAATATTGACATTTTCTCTAGAAAAGAATATACTTAATTTATGTTCATATAATGAACAAATTTGTTGAAGGGTTGATAAAATGAGTAGATTATATGATATTTTATTGTTGATAAATAATAATGAAAAGGTGACACAGAGGATGCTGGCTGATGAGTCTGGTATATCGCTTGGTGCAGTAAACTCTATTGTAAAGAACCTTGAAGAAGAAAACTATATAGTAAAAGCACCTAATTCAAAGTCAGGCTATAGCCTAACTAAGCAGGGCATGGAAGTGCTTGAGAACTTCATAGTTGAAAATCAAAACAGAAGGATTAACTTGGAGTCAAAAAAAGACCAAGAAGGCTTGTCTCAGGCAGTAATATTAGCTGATAGGGCAATTGGTGACTTCGGTAAACCTACAGGCTTCCTAAAGATAGGCGAGGAAACTGTGGTAAGGAGGATACTTAAGCTCCTAGAGAACCTAGACCTTGAGGAGATAATAGTGGTAGCTGGCTACAAGTCTGACTACTATAGGGAATTAGCCCTTTCTAATCCAAAGATAAGACTAGTGGAAAATGACAAGCACAAGTACAGGGGGAGTATGTATTCCTTGTCCTTATGTAAGGATTATATTAGGGGTAACTTCATCCTAATGTCAGATAACTTGATATTTGAGGAAAGGGCTATAAAGAGTCTTTTGGCGAGTCCAGACCAAACCACTATGCTGATCACGTCTGAGTCGGGTTCTGGAAATGAAACCTTAGTTGAGTTAAGAGATGGTTGGGTTTACAAGTTATCTAAGGATATCCACCAATTTAATAGGGTGGACGGGGAATTGGTTGGCTTAGCTAAAATATCAAGTTCCTTCTACGATAAGATGTTAGACCAATACAAAAGAAATAAGAATCCATACATGGATTATGAGCATACTATAATTGATGTAGGTAGGGAATACAAGGTTGGCTACATTAAGCTAGATGACCTTATGTGGTATGAGATCAATAATAAGGAAAATTTCGCTAAGGCCAAGGGGCAGGTATATTCTGGTATTCTTAGAAGGGATGACAAGATGAAGCTTGCAGATATTAAGGATGAGCTAATTCAAGCCCTTGGTGTTAATGAGGATAAAATAGGTAAGATTGAACCTGCTGGGGGCATGACCAATAAAAACTATAAGGTTGATATAGATGGTCAGGCCTACATACTTAGGGTAGCTGGTGCTGGTACCAAGAGTATGATTAGTAGGATAAATGAAAAGTCAAACTCTATTATAGCGGGCATACTTGGCTTGAATACAGAAATCCTATACTTTAATGAGGAAACAGGTACCAAGGTAAGTAAGCTCATTGAAAGTGCAGAAACCCTAAACCCTACAACAGCCAAGAAGGAAGAAAATATGGAAATAGTAGCCCATCTACTAAAGAAGCTACATTTCTCGTGTGTAGATTTTGATAATGAATTCAATGTATTTAGGGAGATAGAGAAGTACGAGGGGCTAGTTGAGGAGGTCAAGGGTTCCTACTACGATGATGAGTACCCGATTATAAGGAAGAAGGTTATGGCCCTAGAAGCAGTATTAGATGAAATGGGTAAGGACCTATATACCTGCCATAACGATACAGTTCCTGAGAACTTTATCAAGGGGTCAGACAAAAACTATCTTATTGACTGGGAGTATTCTGGTATGAATGACCCAATGTGGGATATAGCTGGACATATTATAGAATGTGACTTCAATAGGGACGAGGAAGACCTATTTAAGAACAAGTATTTCAGTATAGACTATGATTTGAAGAAGGGGTCAGACAAGCCTAGCCCAGTCCAAGAGGAGAAAATTCTCCTATTTAAGATATGTCAAGACTTTTTGTGGTCAATATGGACAGTCTACAAGGAGGCCAAGGGAGTTTCCTTTGGTGACTACGGTCCAATGAGGTATGAAAGGGCCAAACAGAATATAGAAAAATTCTATGAGATATATATGCAGTCTTAAGTATTAACTATATGTAGTTTTTGCTAGAAGAGATAGAGATGAGTATTTTATGTGTTCGGAGGATATAATGATTAAGAATTATAGGAATAACTTGAAATTTGGGGTATCGTCGGCCCTCCTATCAGGTATTTTTTGGGGAATGGATACTGTATTAACAGGTGTGATTTTGGCTAAGTCACCCTTTGTATCCACAGCCCAGGCCATAGCCATAGCACCAATTGTAGGAGCCTTTCTCCATGACTTTTCATCCGCTTTTTGGATGACCCTTCTTTCTATTATTAGGAAGGACTTTATACATACACTAAAGCTTTTATGGTCAAAGAGTGGTAGGTTTGTGGTTTTAGCCGCCCTATTTGGAGGACCTATAGGTATGATGGCCTATATGTTTGCTATTACAAATATTGGAGCCAGCTATACAGCGTCCATTTCTGCCATGTATCCTGCTGCAGGTGCATTTTTCAGCTATCTATTTCTAAAGATTAAGCTATCCAAAAAGGGTTGGTTGGGCCTATTTTTGAGTATCCTATCAATTATTATTTTGGGATATACACCAGGTCAAGTAGAAGTGAAGAATTTTGCCCTAGGCTTCGGTGCTGCCCTAGTAACAGTACTTGCATGGTCACTAGAGAGCGTAATTTGTGCCTATGGTATGAAGGATGATATAACACCTGTAGAGGCTTTATGGATTAGACAGATGACTTCTGCTTTTATATATGTTATCATTGTGGTATTATTTATAAAGGGAGCTCCGCTTTCTGCGGAGATAATCTCATCCAAGCTAATGATATTTATAGCTATAACAGCCTTTATTGGGACTGCATCCTATCTATGCTATTATAGTGCCATAGATTCTATAGGACCAGTTAAGGCAACGGGCCTTAATATTACATATTCTATATGGGCCATGATAATATCCATTATAGCCTTGGGAACAGAATTTAATCTAAGGCTGGTATTTTGTTCAGTATTGATCATTATTGGATCAGTATTGGTATCCAAGGACCAGGCTGAAGCATAACAATAGGAGTTAAGAGTATGAGAGCAATTATTTTAGCTGCTGGCATGGGGACTAGACTTAGGCCCATAACGGACAAGAAGCCAAAGTCACTGGTTGAAGTTGCCGGTGAAGCTATGACTGAGAGACAAGTTAGATTTTTGAAAGATAAGGGTATAAACGATATAATAGTAGTAGTGGGCTACCAGAAAGATGCCTTCGACTATTTAGTTGACAAGTATGGGGTGGAGCTGGTATTCAATGAAAAGTTTGATACCTACAACAATATTTATTCTATGTATAAGGTAAGAGACCTTCTTCCAGGATCATATGTCCTAGAAGGGGATATATATATGAACAATAATATAATAGATACTAGTGTGACCAGGTCTACTTATTTTTCTTGTTACAAGGAGGGCTTCATAAATGAATGGAAGCTCGTAGTAGATGATAAGGGTAGGGTTAAGGCCATTGACATCTGTGACGGTGATGGCTATATCATGTGTGGTGTGTCCTATTGGGACCACAAGGACGGTCAATATATCAAGGAAAGACTAGATAATATTGAGGAAATAGAGGACTACCAGAATAAGTACTGGGATGATGTAGTCAGAGATAATATGGATAAGCTAAATGTCACAATCAAAAAGCTAGAAAAAAATGACCTGATGGAAATAGACAATGTTGAAGATCTTAAGAAGGTTGAAGACTACCTAGACAGTCAGTCTGATAACAAATAAACTAAATAAATACCTGATAGGCCTATAATGATAAGAAAGATTGAAGGTCTATCAGGTATTGTATATTAATAAAAGGAGGAATTTCTATGTACAATTTCAATATGCACTTAAATACAAGTATCCACTTTGGTAAGGGTCAGGTTGAAAAGCTAGGCAAGGATATCATAAAGTATACGGATAAGGTACTGCTAGTATACGGTGGTGGTAGTATCAAGAGAAATGGTATTTATGATGCCGTAGTGGCCAACCTAAAGGCTAATAATATAGATTTTGTTGAACTAGACGGTGTAGACCCAAATCCAAGGATTGAATCAGTTAGAGAGGGGATTAAACTCTGTAGGGAAAACCAGCTTGGTGGCGTCCTAGCAGTTGGTGGAGGTAGTTCAATTGACTGCTCCAAAGTCATAGCTGCCGGCGTAAAATACGATGGTGACCCTTGGGATCTTGTTCTAGACAGGACAAAAATTAAGGATGCAATCCCAGTTTTTACTGTCTTGACATTATCAGCTACCGGTTCAGAGATGAATGCTGGAGCGGTTATATCAAACATGACAACTAACCAGAAGCTAGGGACAGGTATGCCAGGTATTACCCTACCAAAGTCTTCTATACTTGATCCAGAGTATACATTTACAGTTCCAGCCAAGCACACAGCTGCTGGTACTGCTGATATCATAAGTCATACATTTGAAAATTACTTTACAAATGTAAAGGGAGGCTATCTTCAGGCTAGGTTTGCAGAGGCAATTCTAAAGACTTGCTTCCACTATGGACCTATTGCCTGTAAGGAACCAGACAACTATGAGGCCAGGGCCAACCTGATGTGGGCTTCTTCATGGGCTATAAATGGTTTGATTTCAGGTGGTTCAGCTAACAACTGGTCAGTCCATCCTATGGAGCATGAGTTAAGTGCCTACTATGATGTAACTCACGGTGTGGGACTTGCTATATTGACTCCTCACTGGATGAGGTATGTCCTAAATGATGAGACACTAGATAATTTTGTTGATTATGGTGTTAATGTGTGGGGTCTTGACCCAAGTTTAGATAAGTATGAGATAGCAAATAAGGCAATAGACCTTACTCAGGACTTCTTCTGCAAGGACCTAAATATACCTGCCAGCCTAACTGATATAGGTATAGACGATGAAAACTTTGAAGTAATGGCTAAACATGCTGCCAATGTCAAGGGTGGAAGCATACAGGGCTTTGTAAATTTAAAGCCGGAGGACATAGTTAAAATATACCAGGCCGCCTTATAGAAAATGAATGAGTAAAATGGCTAAATAGCTTGACAGGTCTAGGTATAGATGTTAAAATAATAGAGGTTATTTTAAAGACTAAATTAAATAAACACAGCAACGGGATTCTTAAAAGGTGCCTATAGGGTTTTTTAGGAAGTAGAACGTGCTGGAGGTAAAAACCAAGGAGGAAAAATTAAATGTCAGTAATTTCAATGAAGCAATTGCTAGAAGCTGGTGTACACTTCGGTCACCAGACTAGAAGATGGAACCCAAAGATGGCCAAGTTTATATTCACAGAAAGAAATGGAATATATATCATTGACCTACAGAAAACAGTAAAGAAGATTGATGAAGCATACAAGTTCATGCAGGAAGTAGCAGAAACTGGTAAGCCAATCCTTTTCGTTGGTACTAAGAAGCAGGCTCAGGAAGCTATAAAGGAAGAAGCTCAGAGATGTGGTATGTACTTCGTAAATGAAAGATGGCTAGGTGGTATGCTAACTAACCACAAGACAATCAAGACTAGAATCCAGAAGTTAAGAGAATTGGAAGCAATGGAAGAAGATGGTACATTTGATGTACTACCAAAGAAGGAAGTAATTAAGCTAAGAGCAGAAAAGGAAAAGCTAGAAAAGTTCTTAGGTGGTGTTAAGGATATGCCTGAACTACCAGCTGCACTATTTGTAGTAGACCCAAGAAAAGAAAATATAGCTATCCAGGAAGCTCATAGACTAGGTATTCCTGTAATAGGAACAGTTGATACTAACTGTGACCCAGATGAAATCGACTACCCAATCCCAGCAAATGATGATGCTATCAGAGCTGTAAAGTTAATAACTGGAGCAATGGCTAGTGCCATAATCGAAGCTAGACAAGGTCTTGATGACGTAGCTGAAGAATCTGAAGCTGTAGAAGTTGAAGAAACTGAAGAAACTACTGAAACTACAGAAGAAATGTAATCAACTTACATTCAATATGTAAAGCTTATGGTAAGGGCAATGCCCTTACCATTTTGTGAATACAATAGGAAAATTATTATATTATTAGGAGGATTTTACAATGGCTGTAACTGCACAGATGGTAAAAGAATTAAGAGAAGCGACAGGCGCAGGTATGATGGACTGCAAGAAGGCTCTTACTGAAGCTGACGGAAATATGGAAAGAGCAGTTGATATATTAAGAGAAAAGGGTCTTTCTAAGGCTGCTAAGAAGGCTGATAGAGTAGCTGCTGAAGGTCTAGTAACTATAAAGACTAATGCTGACAACACTGTTGCTGCAATAGTAGAAGTAAATTCAGAAACTGACTTTGTTGCAAAGAACCAGGATTTCAAGGACTTTGTAGCAGATGTTGCCGAAATGGTACTAGAAGGAGACGTTGCAGATGTTGAGGCACTTCTTGCTTCAAACCACAAGGAAGGTAAGGCTCTTAAGGATGTATTAAATGATAGGGTTGCTACAATCGGTGAAAAGCTAGATGTAAGAAGATTTGAAAGAATTGCAACTAATGGTAAGGTAGCTGGATATATCCACGGAGGTGGAAAGATTGGTGTTGTAGTTGAACTTGCTACAGACTCAAATGATGAAAGAGTATTAACTCTAGGTAAGGATATTGCTATGCAGGTAGCTGCTATGAACCCTAAGTACATCTCAAGAGATGATGTAGATCCAGAATACATAGCTCACGAAACAGAAGTCTTAACTCAGCAGGCCCTTAATGAAGGAAAGCCAGCTAATATAGTTGAAAAGATGGTTGTTGGTAGATTAAACAAGGAATTAAAGGAAGTATGCTTGGTAGACCAGGTGTTCGTAAAGGATTCTGAGTTAACTATATCTAAGCTTATAGCTAAGGTTGCTAAGGAAGTAGCTAGTGATATTAGCGTTGCTAATATGGTTAGATACGAAGTTGGTGAAGGTATTGAAAAGAGAGAAGAAAACTTTGCTGAAGAAGTAGCTAAGCAGATGAAGTAATTGTAATTAAAGAGGACACTTCTTGTGTTCTCTTTTTTTTAAGATATTGTTAGGAGGAGTAAAAATGAGTGAACAGCCAATGTATAAGAGAGTATTACTAAAGATAAGTGGGGAAGCCCTTTCTGGAGGGACTGGATTTGGTATAAACAACGATGTTGTAGGTGAAATCTCTTTAGGTATCAAGAAGCTTAATGATGTAGGCGTAGAGGTAGCCGTTGTCGTAGGTGGAGGAAACTTCTGGAGAGGCAGAACTAGCCAGGGTATGGACAGGACGACTGCTGACTATATAGGTATGTTGGCAACAGTTATGAATGCCATGGCCCTACAGGATTCACTGGAAAATATTGGCGTGCCAACAAGAGTTCAGACAGGTATAGAAATGAACAAGGTAGCAGAACCATACATCAGAAGAAGAGCTGTCAGACACCTTGAAAAGGGTAGGGTAGTTATATTTGGGGCAGGAACAGGTAACCCATACTTCTCAACAGATACTGCTGCAGCCTTGAGAGCTGCTGAAATGGAGGCAGATGTAATCCTTCTTGCTAAGAACGTAGATGCTGTATATGACAAGGATCCAAAGGAGCACGCTGATGCTAAGAAGTTCACTAAGCTTTCATATATGGAAGTTATTAATAGGGAGCTGAAGGTAATGGATTCAACTGCAACTTCTTTATGCATGGACAACAAGATAACTATTAAGGTATTCGAATTAAATACTGAAAATATAATTAAGGTTGTTTATGGAGAAGATGTAGGTACTACAGTAGAATAGTAAGTGAAATCGTAGTATAATATATATAAGTAGAATTTTAAAATTTGGGCGCATATATACGCGTATTAGGAGGTAAAATATGAGACTTGATGTGCATGTTCAATTAGAAGAACAAATGGAAAAGACGATAGAGGCCTTAAAGTTTGAATTTGGCACTATCAGGGCTGGTAGAGCTAATGCTTCAATGTTGGATAAGGTAAGGGTTGACTACTATGGAACACCTACACCAGTAAACCAGATGGCTGCTATTGCTGTATCAGAGGGTAGAATACTTACAATAACTCCATGGGATAAGTCTAGTATTCATACTATAGAAAAGGCAATATCAGAGTCTGATATTGGTATAGCACCAGCTAATGATGGTTCTGTAATTAGACTAGTAGTGCCACCACTAACAGAAGAAAGAAGAAAAGAACTAGCCAAGAAGGCATCGAAGGCTTCTGAAACTTTCAAGGTAAGAATCAGAAATGAAAGAAGAGATGCTAATGACAAGATTAAGAAGATGGAAAAGGCAGGAGAACTAGCTGAAGACGACGCAAAGAAGGCAGTAGATGAGGTTCAGAAGATCACTGACAAGTACATCAAGACAATTGAGCAGATAACTGCTGATAAAGAAAAAGATATAATGGAAGTGTAAAATGGAAAATTTATTCTATGATATAAACTTGGACAAGGTACCTGCCCATATAGCCATCATTATGGATGGTAATGGTAGATGGGCCAAGTCAAGGTTTATGCCTAGAACCTATGGACACAAGGTTGGTGTAGAAACTATAAGGAAGGTAGTAAAGGAATGCTCTAGACTTGGAGTGAAGTACCTGACACTCTATGCCTTTTCCACTGAAAACTGGAAGCGTCCAAAGGAAGAGGTATCAGCCTTGATGGGTCTCTTGGTCAAGTATCTGAGAAATGAATTAGAAGAACTGCATAAAAATAATGTCAAGATACTTACTATAGGTGATATTAGCAAGCTACCTGAGGCCTGTATAGAAGAGCTAGCCCTTGCCAAGGAAAAGACTAAGGATAATACCGGTCTTGTAATGTCGCTTGCCCTAAATTACGGTGGTAGAAATGACTTGGTAAATGCAGTTAAGAATATCAGTCAGGACCTAGTAGATGGGAAAATTTCATTAGATGACATTGACGATAATCTTATATCAAGTCACTTGTCGACTAATGAATCTCCAGATCCAGACCTAGTTGTAAGGACGAGTGGAGAGCAGAGACTAAGCAACTTCCTCTTGTGGGAGCTAGCCTATTCAGAGTTTTATTTTACTGATATCCACTGGCCTGATTTTGATGAAAAGGAGCTACAAAAGGCTATTTTTGCTTATCAGAGCAGGGATAGGCGTTTTGGTGCTATAAAGTAGGGGTGAACTCATGAAGAAGAGATTGGTTTCCGCAATGATTATGCTACCACTCCTAATACTTGTGGTGTTAGGTGGGCTTCCACTATATCTTGGTGGTCTAGTCCTTATGGGGGTAGCCTTACATGAATTTTATAATGCATTTGATATAATCCAAAAGCGTCCAATATATGAGATTGGATATGCATTTGTGGCATGTATGTTCTTAGCTAATCTATTTGTATTTGATACAGGCGCATATGCCTTTATATTGTTCATACTATTCTTGGTGGCGATTATATATGTGTTAAGACAAAAGAGGGATGTCATCGACCTGTCATTGACCTTCTCTGGAATCCTGTACATATGCTTTTGTTTTAACTACATAATTTTGATATCTGAAAGACTTGATAGGGGCCATATATATGTTTGGTTGGTATTTATAATTGCCTTTCTAACAGATACCTTCGCCTACTTTGTTGGAAGAAGGTTTGGTAGGCACAAGCTAATGCCTAAGACCAGCCCGAAAAAGACAATAGAGGGAAGCATTGGTGGTATTGCTGGCTCAACTATTGCATGTATAGTATTCGGCCTAATATTCAAGATTCCAATAGGCATAATGGTAATTATAGCAATATTTGGTAGTATTATTGCCCAGATGGGAGACCTTATTGCATCAGCAATTAAGAGGTATGTAGGAATCAAGGATTATGGAAAGTTAATTCCAGGACACGGTGGTGTTTTGGACAGGTTTGATAGTGTGTTATTGGTAGCACCATATGTTTATTTTGTATTGGTCTACCTTTTAAAGTAAATTTGTGATATAATTGAATATATAAATTCAGAGTGATCAAATAGCTATTGAATGACCCTCTGCCTTGTATGAGGTAGGGGGTCTTTTTTATAAGGACAGCCCTAGTTGGACAAGCCAATATATGAGGGGGGGTCCCGGCTTGGATGGTAAGGACCACTACAAGCATCGTATTTTGTTTGGAGGACAATATGAAAAGAAAAACAAAGCTTGGGAAAAAATCATACCTAACACTACTAGCAATATGCCTAGGAATGTCAATATCACTTACAGGCTGTGGGGACAATAAATCTTCTACTGACACAAAGGGGACTAAAACAAGCACTAGCCAGGTCAAGAGCCTAGTTAATAAGGATGGAGATAATATAGA